>JANPAU010000020.1:0-2163 GCA_031430055.1 Akkermansiaceae bacterium
AGGCGCTGGCGGTGTCCTGATGGCAACGCAGTAGGATCACGCCCTTGCGCGCGGCGTAGGTGAGAATTTCCCCGGACACAGGATTGTCTCCCGTTACTAACAGGGCGCGGGCTCCGTGGTCGATGGCATAGCGCTGGACGATCGGCCGGTCACCGCAGATGACGAGAAATTGGCCGACGTTTCCTTGTTCGGCGGCCTGCTTGAGGCGCTTGTCGACAGTGGCTTGTGAGGAAGCGCCCACGAGAAGAATCAAGTCTTCTTCGAACTCAGGAGAGGGCAGCATCGCCCCAAGGCTCTCCGCTTGAAGAGTATCTGCGAGCTTGGCCAAGGAGACGTGGATGGTCCGCACGCTCAAGCCTTCGGTATCGGCAGGCAGCAGGAGTTTTAACAAATCGAAATAGCGGAGGATGCCGCAGAGGTTTCCCTCATCGTCCTCCACGGGCACGCAGCGGATCTCCGCAGCAAGCATCCGCCGGTATGCGGTGAGAAAGGTGTCGGTCACGTTCACCTTGATGATCTTGCGGTGGCAGATCATCCCGGCGCTCATTCGGACGTCCGTCAGCAACAAGGGTGGATCAAGTGAGGCGCGTTCCAGCACCCATTTCGTCCGTTGGGAAATCTCACCGCAGCGCGCGGCGATGGCATGGGGCTCCTCCCCGACCGCCCGAAGCAGGGCAGCATAACCGATGGCGGAGCAGATCGCATCGGTGTCCGGGTTCTTGTGACCGATAACGTAGAAAGGTGGTGGAGGCATGGGGAGGCTAGACGTGGGTGGAGCGCAAGAATAGATAGAGTCGGTCAGACGACAAGACTCTTTCTTCCACCCAGAGGAATGAAAGACACGCGGAATTCTGAGTTCCAATTGGCGTCCCCATCAAACCCTCACCCGCAGATCCCTGACACTCCAAAGCGTTCCCTTCGCAGCGCTACCGCTGCCTCTCATCGCCCGCGCTCCATCCTTCCGTTTCGCCGTGAACCGCTCCCGTGCGCCCGCAAACGCCTCGTTCACAAACTCCTTGCTGCCGATTACCGCGCCGTCCGTGAAATATCTCACCCGGCACCGCAGCATCGCCGCCATGCCCAAGTCCGGCAGCACCGTACCGTTATCGGTCGCCTCCAGAGCCTCCGCCGTATTCATCTGCGGCCGCGCCACTCCATTTTCGACCGCCGCCCGCCCGCTTTTCCGGCCCAGCGCCAGCCCCATCGTCCGCCGATAAATCCGCGAAGTATCCCTCCACCGCTCCACATCAAAGCCAGCGCCCTGGTGCCCCATGCACACCCTCACAAGTCCCTCCCTCGCCTTCTTGCCGTTCCCTTTCGGCCCGCCGCCCAGTGCTTCGCCGTAGCTGCTCCACCGATACTCCGCCGGATCCTTCACCATCCCTGCCCGCACCGGATTCAAGTCGATGTAGGCCGCCATCGTCCGCGCCGCCACACCGCTTTCCACGATCACGCTTTTAAAGCGCTCTTCCCACAAAGTTCCGCTACGCTGGTGGGTCCGATTGAACCAGCGGGTAAAACATTGCAGCAGCGTCTTCATGAACTCGCTCAAATCATGCATCCGGTAAGTGTAACGGGAATGAATCCCCGCCACCCCCATCTCATCGCCCGCCGCCCGCGCCTCGGCGATTTCCCCAGCCACCGCCGCAACGGCTGCCTTATTATAAATCGCCGACAAACGTTTCAAAAGCCCGTCATCCGCCAGCCCTCCCTCGGGCATCGGCGGAACCTCCAATAAAATGTGAAAGTGATTGGACATAATGCAGTAAGACAAAACCCGACAGCCCGAAAAGTTTTCATACATCCGCATGTACTTCCGGAAATGCTCCCGTTCTGTGGCTTCAAACACAAACTGCCGGTCCACCACCCGGCTGACGCAATGGTAAACAGCCGGCTTCGTCGTCGAATTCTTCCAAGGGGTGATGAATCGTTTACTGCTCACGACTCCACCCTGCCCGCCACATATTTTATAGCGAGAGATTTCTACATATTTTGTCTGGGATTTTGAATAACGGGTCGCGTGGTCACCGTGAAAAACGCCAATTTCCTCGTTCCCCAGCCCGCATTGCGCAGCGTCTTTCGCGCCGGTTTCCGCGATGCCTACACCGCTCTCGCCCAAGAACACACCACCCTGCCTGCCATCGATCCCGCCGTCTGGCAAAA
>JANPAU010000021.1:0-2628 GCA_031430055.1 Akkermansiaceae bacterium
CGTTGTTGCCCTCGGTGGAGGTTTCCGTGGAGTTGGCAGGGTTGATGTTGATGATGCCCATGGAGGAATCAACGAGGGAGCCGATTTCGGTGTTGCCGGCGGCGCGGAGGATGTTTTCGGCGCGATTGCGGGCATCTTTGGCGGCTTCTGCCAGCATCTTGAGTTTGAGTTCGCCGAGGCGGGTGTAATAATAACTTGGCTCATTGGAGGTCACAAACACTCCCTGCTCGAGCAGCGAGGTGATCTCGCGCGAGGCTTTTTCGATTTGCGGAACATTCGGTGAACTGACTGAAACCACTTGGATCGCGCGGAAACCGACCGACCTGCGGGTTTCCGTGCGGAGTGGCACATTGGTGCCGGGAAGCACCTTGTCTTCACGCATCATTTCGAATTCCTCGGTGATTCTGGCAGATTGTGTCTTGATGTCGTCCGGCTTGGTGCCTTGGGCCTTGAGGAATCCGACGACCTTGTCGGTGCCGCTTTTCAATGCCACATAGGCTGCGGTGCGGTCATCTCCCTTGCCCTCGATGATTGCGGACCACTCGATCAGGTCGGAAACGATCCTTTTCTTGGCGGAGCCGGTGATGCGGATGTTATTCTTCTCGGGGTGTTTGCGGACATCGCGCCAGGTGCTGGCGGCGATGAAAGTGGAGCCGACCATCCCCAAGGCAAGGGCAAAGGCGGCGAGTGGGGGCAGGCTGATGCTGCGGACGGTTTTTGGGGAATGGGTGTCGTTGCTCATGGTGGCTGGGATGCTGGGGTTGTTGATCGAGGATGAAATGGATCAACCGTCAGCCAGCAGATGCGGAATTCCTCTGTCAAAAGGATCAGGGAAATTTTGATTCACGAAATTTTTTAGACGATACCCTGCGATGAGGGAGGATTCAGTGTTTCGCATCGTCCCCATCGTCATCCTGCTGCGAAAACAATTGGTGACGGAGTCCGATTCGGTCTGCGGCGTCGGCGAGTTGTTTGAGGCGGGATTGGAAGACGGCATGTGACGGTTTTGCGCCAGTGGGTAATGTCACTTTGAGCGAGCGAGGCATGATTTTCTTGCGGGTCTTATTGTCAGGCGGTGTGGCGAGGGCTTTGACTAGCGTGGGGAAGGGGATCAGTTCTCCGTCGCAGTAAAATTGGCCGCGTTCATTCGCGGTTAGTGCGGTGATGCCGTCCTTGAAAAGCTTGGCTTGCACCACTTCCACGGCCGCAGCGGTGTCCTTGGATTCGATCACTAACTTCTCCAGTTGGGCGTTTGCTTGCTGAAGTTTTTGGATTTCCTCCGCATCGCGTTGCTGATTCGTCACCTCGTTACCGACCTTGTCCAGCAGGGCCTGGTTTTCCTTTCGGAGTGCCTCGAACTCCGCGGGGAGCCCGGCTTCGCTTGTGTTCATGTTGCGAATGTCGCCTAGCATTTTTTGGTTCAATTCGAGCAAACCGGCCAGACGTTCTTTGTAATCGATGAGCGCGAGTTTCTGCCGGTCCAGTTCCTCGTTTTTCCCAATCAGCTCGGCCTTGGCCGTGAGCGCCCTCTTCATGCCGATCGTGGTTCCCACCGCCCCGAGCACCAGCGCCAGCAAAAGCGCGGCCCCTGCGAAAACCGGCCCACGATGGCGACGGGTGAAGCGCCGCATGAGGTAGGCCACGCTCGGTGGGCGGGCCTCGACCGGTTTGTGCTGGAGAAAACGGAACAAATCCTCCGCCAGCGAGCCCGCGGACTCGTAGCGGCGGACCGGATCTTTTTCGAGAGCCTTCAGCACGATCCAGTCGAGATCCCCCCGCAGGGCGCGGGGCGAGATGCCGGAACGGGGGAAGTTAGATGCACCGCGCTGGGCAAGCGACTCGGCAAGTTTGGTGCTCGGCTTTGGTGGCGTTTCCTCGCGGATTAAGCGTTGCATCTCGGCATAGGCCACGCTGCGAAGCCGCTCGCTGGCCAGCGGCGTGGTCCCTGTCAGCAGCTCATATAGGATCACTCCCAGCGAATAGATATCGCTGCGGGTGTCCACGTTCAGCGCGTCGAGTTCCGCTTGTTCGGGACTCATGTATTGAGGCGTTCCGATCATCCGCCCGAACTGGGTGAAAATGGTTTTTTCGGTGAGTTCCATCCCGATTGCCTTCGAGATTCCGAAGTCGATGACCTTCACGACCGGTTTGCCATCGTGGGTCGAGACGAGGATATTAGACGGTTTCAGATCGCGGTGAATGATGCCCTTCTGGTGCGCGTGTTGCACGGCCGCGCAGACGTCGGTGAAAAGCTCCAGCCGCTGCCTTGTATCGAGGTCACTCTGGGCGCAGAATTTGGTGATCAGCCCCCCCTTGACGAGTTCCATCACGAAATAGGGCCGCCCGCCCTCGGTGGTCCCCGCATCGTGGACCTTGGCGATGTGCGGGTGGTCCATCAGGGCCAGCACTTGCCGCTCTGCCTCGAAGCGGGCGATGACCTCCTTGGTGTCCATGCCGAGTTTGATGACCTTCAGGGCCACACGGCGCACCACCGGCTCCTGCTGTTCGGCCATGTAAACGATGCCGCAGCCGCCCTCGCCGATTTTTTGGAGGAGCTTGTAGCGTCCGATGGTCTGGCCGGCGGCTTCCTCAGGCCGTGGGGCGGCTCGCACGGTGGCATCGAGACCC
>JANPAU010000022.1:0-12410 GCA_031430055.1 Akkermansiaceae bacterium
GGGAGTGGAGCCCTGTGCGTTCAGGTTTGAAAACCACACGCTGAGGAAGAGGGCTGAAATTACACTTGATGATTTCATGGGAAGGCTGGAGTTGATCCTTCCTGGTGGACGGGGAGTTCTAAAGCCGAACGCAGTCGACCGCGATGGCCTTTGGCCGGACTCCCCGAAGGCAGGCGGCTTGGACATGCGCCACCGCCTCCCCGGCCTTTCGATCGGTTTGGCGGCATCGTTGCGGTCGATGCCGACCGCCTAGTGATTGGAGGCTTAAGAAATCCTCATCCACCGAAGTGAACTCCCAAATCAGTTGCAATTTCCAATAGGCTGGCAAGGAGAAACTTTTAGGATTTTCACAACGTCGAAAGGGTCAATCGACAGGGTCAGGGAAAGCGCCGGGATAAACCGGCTTGAAATCGAGAATAAAAGAGCCTTATAGAGAAAACCTTCGACAGGATCCCAAATAACAGACATCGACGGGTGGCGGATAGTCTCGGAGTTCTTTTGGATGGCAAGACCATTGCGATATCAGGCGGCGGGTGCGGTTTACCACGTGATGGTGCGGTTCTCGACGGCCCAGTTGGCTGGAAGCAGAGAGTCGAGGTCGCACGGGCGGGTCACGGGCAGGCGCTCGATGACATCTTGAAGGTAGGCATGCGGATCGACGCCGTGATTGCGCGCGCTGATGAGCAGGGTGTGCATAACCGCCGAGCGCTTTCCGGCTTCGGGGCTACCGACGAATGACCCGTTCTTTTTCCAACCGGTGTGTGTTTGAATGTCGGCATCTTTCATGGCAGGACCATGTAAGCCTCGTTAGCGCCGTTTTTTGCGCTTCGGCTTTTCCTTGATGGCCTTGCCGAAGGTTTTGCGCTTGGTGGTCGCCGGGCCGACTTTCGCAGCGGGCTTGGTGTGTGGCTTGCCGTGTTTCTTGGCGATGGCCGGAGCTTTTCTGGAAACGTGCGTGCCTTCGGTCGTCGGTCGTCCGGCCACGGCGAAGTCCACGAAGCGCTTGTCGAAGTCGATATGAATGACCCGCAGTGGCAGGCGCATTCCTAACTGGATGACCTTTCCATCCATGGAGACCCAGGCCATGCGATGGACCTCAAAGCGCCAACGGCCGTCTGGGAGATCTTCGCGTTTCACCACGCCGCGCACGCCCATCGACGGAATCTCGACCATGAGGCCCATCGGGCGGACGTCGGTGATGAGACCATCGAAAACCGGCGGCTTATCCGAGCTGGCGACGCGGTCGAGGTATTCTAGCAATTTGATTTGCTTAGTCTCGCTCTCCGCATCGGACGAGGTGCGCTCGGTGTCGGAAATGTGGCGGGCAAGCTCGCGCAAATCGGCCTGTGAGGGTGTCCGGTCGTGAGGCTTCGGCGGATTTTCTAACATCGGCTGCAAGGCCCGGTGCACGATGAGATCCGCGTAGCGGCGGATGGGACTGGTGAAGTGGCAGTAGTCGCCCTTGGCCAAGCCGTAGTGGCCGATGGGTTCGGCGGAATAAACGGCGCGTTTGAGGCTTTTGAGCAGACCGAGCTTGATGACGTGCTCTTCGGGGCTGCCCTTGGAATCATCGAGCAATTTCTGGATGTGGGCGCGGTTCGTAAGGTCGCCGGGCCGGTAGCCGTGGGCTTTCGCAGTCTCGGAGTAGTCGAGCAGGCGGGAAGGATCGGGATCTTCGTGGATGCGATAGATGGCTGGTTTCATGCGCTCGCGGAGGATTTTCGCGACCGCTTCATTCGCGGCTAACATGCATTCTTCGACGAGCTGGTGGCTCTCGGTGTGGATGACTGGCTCGGCAACTTCCGCGCGGCCTTGGGCGTCGAGACGGATTTTGATTTCTGGCATTTCCAGATCCAGCGCACCTTGGGCAAAGCGGCGGGTGCGCATGGCGGAGGCGAGCACCCAGCCTTCCTTGACCATGCCGACGAGCTTAGGATCCGAACCCGCCGGGGCGGGCTTGCCATCGAGAATGGCTTGCGCCTGCTCGTAGGAAAGCTTGGCGCGGCTGTGAATCACGGCGTCGATGAATTTCGCTTTGCGGATCTCGCCGGAGGAGTCGATTTCTAGCAGCGCACACTTGGTGAGCCGATCGCAGTCCGGCTTGAGTGAGCAGATGCCATTGCTGAGTTCGGTGGGAAGCATCGGCAGAACGCGGTCCACGAGGTAGGTAGAGTTGCCGCGGTCGGTGGCTTCCACATCCATCGGGCTACCGGGCTTGATGTAGTGGGAAACGTCGGCAATGTGGACGGCAAGTGTCCAGCCGCGATCGGTTTTCTCTAACCAAATCGCGTCGTCATGGTCTTTGGCATCGGCGGGGTCGATGGTGATGACGAGCTTGTCGCGCCAATCCTTGCGGCGGGCGATTTCGGACGATTCCGGCTCCTCGGGCACGGCGCGGGCCTCGGCGAGCACGGCGTCTGGAAACGAGGTGCGCAGGCCGTAGCGGTGGATCACGGAAATCATGTCCACACCGGGATCGCCCGGCCAGCCGAGGACTTCGATGACTCGGCCGCGTGGCGTGAGATTACGATCTAACCATTCTTCGAGATCCACGACGACGAGTTGTCCCGGCATAGCGGTGGTGTCACCGACGACGTCGATTTTTCCCTCGATGGCCTTATCGTCGCACTCGACCCAGCTGAAGTTAGCCTTCTTCTGATAGGTTCCGACGAGTCGGCCGGAGCGGCGAGCGAGGACTTTTTCCACCCGGCCTTTGATTTCCTCCGAAGGCTCCGGGGTGAATTCGCTGCGCGTGCGGAAGGGCCGCGGAGTGGGCTTGAGGATGGCAACGAGCACCTTGTCGCCATCGAGCGAGGTGCCGACGTTGCGGCGGTCGATGAGGATGCGGGAGTTGATGGTGAAGTCGATGCCGGTGGCGATGTTGTGCTCGTCGGTGATGTCGGGGAAAAAGAATGCGTGGCCTTTTGGGTGAAATTTCAGGACGCCGGTGAGTTGATTTTTCGGCACGCCGGCGATGTGGAAGCAGCCTTTTTTTCCCTCGCTGATGAGGTTCTCTTTGATGAGCGCGTCAAGGGTGTTGCGCAATTCTGTGACGCGGGTGCCGGGCAGTTTTAGACCACGGGAGAGTTGGGACTTGGAGAGCGGGCTACCTTTGGCGGAGCGGAGGGCTTCGAGGACGGAATCACGCAAGTTTTCGCGAGGCATGAGGGGAGATTGCGATCTATCGGGCCTCACCGCAACGGCAAAGGTGGGAATGGCGGCATCTTCTCGGGGGATTTTTACCCGTGAGCAAGAATCCACCTGCCCACCCTTACAAAATCTCTGCGACGAAGCTTTCTTTTTCGAAAATCGAAAACGCCTCCGGCTCTTCGCCGGTGCCGAGGAAGCGCGGCGGGATGCCGAGTTGATCGTGGATGGTCACTGCGATGCCGCCTTTTCCTGAGCCGTCGAGCTTGGTGACGATAACGCCGTCCAGTGGACTGGCTTTGTGAAATTCTTTCGCCTGCTGGAGCGCGTTTGAGCCGGTGGTGGCATCCACCACGAGGAGCGTGAGATGGGGGGCGGTCTCGTCCTGCTTGGCGAGAGTACGGCGGATTTTACCAAGCTCTTCCATCAGGTTGTGGCGAGTGTGGATGCGGCCGGCGGTGTCGCAGATGAGAAATTGTGTCCCTTCGGCGATGGCTTTCTGATGGGCGTGGAAACAGACTGAGGAAGGATCGGCGTTGGGATTTCCGGCGACGACGGGAATGCTCAAGCGCTCGCCCCAACGCTTGAGTTGCTCGACGGCGGCAGCGCGGAAGGTATCGGCGGCGGCGAGGATGACACTTCGTTTCCGCTTGGTGAGCCACAAGCCAAGCTTGGCGGAGGAGGTGGTCTTGCCGGTGCCATTTACGCCGACGACGAGGATCACGAACGGTTTACCATCGGCGCGCGGAGTGGGTGGCAGGAAATTGTCCGGCAGCCGCTTGGAAAGCTGGCGGCGGGTGACTTCTACGACGTCATTTCCGGAAACTTCGCGACCGAGATCACGGAGTTCGTCGATGATGGAGGTGGTCAGGCCGATGCCGAGATCTGAGCTGATCAAGTCGGCTTCGAGGTCGTCCCAATCGATTTCCGCGCGATTGGTGATTTTGTTGAGGAGAGATTTAAAAAAGCCAGCCATGGTTGCGGCGAGAGACTGAAGAGGCCAGAGACCAGAGACAAGAAACAAGAGGCGGAAACTCTGGACTCTGGAATCTGGACTCTTAAGTCTGTGGGCGTGCCGAAAATCCGAGTGCTCCCTGATATTCTCGCCAGCCAGGTGGCTGCGGGCGAGGTGGTCGAGCGCCCGGCTTCGGTGGTGAAGGAGTTGGTGGAGAATAGCATCGATGCGGGGGCGCGGGAGATCCGCGTGGACATCGACCGTGGCGGCTCGGCGCTGATCCGGGTGAGCGACGATGGCTGCGGGATGTCGCGCGAGGATGCGCTGCTTTCGCTGGAGCGGCATGCGACAAGCAAGCTGCGGACGTCGGGAGATTTGGCGAAAATCATGACACTGGGATTTCGCGGCGAAGCGGTGCCGAGCATCGCCAGTGTGTCGCGTTTCCGCTTGGTGACGCGGGAGACGGATTCGGTCTCGGGCACGGAGATCTGGGTAGATGGCGGGAAAATCCGCGATGTGCGAGACGCGGGATGTGCGCCGGGCACGGTGATCGAGGCGAAGGCACTTTTTTACAACATGCCGGCGCGGCGGAAATTTCTGCGGGCGGAGACAACCGAGGCGGCGCACGTGGAGCATCAACTGAGGCTTCACGCCTTGGCTGCGCCGGGCGTGCGGTTTCGGCTGCGGCGGGATGAGCGGGAGGTGTTCGATCTCCCCCCAGCGGCGAAGGCGGTGGACCGGGTGCGGCAGTTGCTAGGCACGGAATTATCGCGGGAGCTGATCGGGCTGCCGCTCACGCATGGCAATGGGATTTCGGTGCAAGGATATTTGCTGCCGGCCAGTCATGCACGGAAGGGCCGGCGGCATCAGTTTGTTTTTCTCAATGGCAGACCGGTGGAAGATGCGGTGATTGCGCGGGCGCTGGCGGAGGGATTCCGTGGGGCGATTTCCGATGGAATGTATCCTGCGGCGTGGTTGTGGATCGATCTGGAGCCGACGTTAGTGGATGTGAATGTGCATCCGGCCAAGCGTGAGGTGCGGTTCCACCGGCCAGTGGATGTGCGGGATGCGATTCTCGAAGCAGTGGCCAACGGGATGCGCCCGCCAGCTCCGGTGGTGGTGCCACGGGCGGAATCTCCGGTTATTTTGGAACATGCGACGGAGGGCGGGCCGGTGCTGACGACGTTCCAAGTGCCTCAGACGGATTTGGCGAGTTGGGAGCCGAAGAAATCACAGGTTTCGGTTTTCTCTGCGGAAATGGCGCCAATAACGGCTGGCGGGGTTCCAGATTTCCGTTTGATCGGGATGCTGCACCATCGGTTTGTGATGATGGAGAGTGAGGACGGATTGGTGCTTTTCGACCCGAAGGCGGCCTGGGAGCGGATTTTTTATGAAAAACTGCTTAGCCATGGAAGCACGGTGCTGGAAACTCAGGGGCTGCTGGTGCCGGTCTTGTTGGAGCTGGACCCTCGTGATTTGGATCTGGTGCTCCGCGAGCGGATGGCGCTGCAGGACGCCGGGATCGAAGTCGAAGCGTTCGGCGGGAACACGCTGCAGGTGAGAAGTTTACCAGCGTTCTTGGCAGTCGAGGATCCGCGTGCGTTTTTGGGGGGCTTGCTCGATGAGTTGCTTCATGACGCAGCGCCGGGAGCACGATTTGCGATGGATCGTTTGGCTAAGTTGCTGGCCAAAAAGGCATCCGCGCTGGCGGTCCCGAAATTTGCAGAGACTCAAGCTTTGTTGGTTCAGCTTTTCCAGTGCGAGCTTCCCTACTGCGCAGCGGATGGTCGTCCGACGCTCACGGAGTTTAGCATGAAGGAGCTGGATCGGCGCTTCGGAATCGGCAAAGCGTGATTGGCCTCTCGTGTGCCGTGAAGATCCTGGAGACTAAGGCCAAACAGGCAGTGAAGCCTTTCATGGGATGATTTTAGGGAAAGGCAATGACTGCTGCGATTCGAATTGCTGGAGAAAAATGAAAATGAAAAATTAATATTAATATTCTAGGCTAAAATGCAGTTAAATGGTGCAGCCCGGCTTATCAAGGGTCAGTATTTTTAGATAACGTGGCACAATCCGGGTTGATTTTAAGGAAATATTAAAAATTTCGTTGTCATGATTAAGCTGCCTTGATAACAAGGCATACGTGATGAATAAAGCTCTGAATCTTCCTCGACCTTGGTTCCGTGTTCTCAAATGGCTAGGACTTACGGTCCGGCGGAGTCGAGGGAGCTGGATGTTGGCGGTCTGTTCAGCCTCTTTGTCGGGTGTCGTGTCGGCTGAGCAATTCGGCAATTTCACCTACGTTGAAAACCTATCCACGAATCCAGTATCGGTCATGATCACGGATTACCCTAACAATGCAACCGGGATGGTCGAAATTCCGGGCGAATTTGAAGGGAAATCGGTGACGGCCATTGGTCCGCAAGCCTTTGCGCTGTGCGGGGGAATCACTCATGTGACCATCCCGCCAAGCGTGACCAGTATCGGCACTCAGGCTTTTTTAAGTTGTTCTAGCCTCGTCTCTGTTGACATTCCAGCGAGCGTTACGAGCATCGGAAGAAGCGCCTTTAACTTGTGCGTCGCGATGACTGCTGTCACGGTGCCCGCTAGTGTCTCGGTTCTCAGTGATAGTATTTTCGACTCCTGCCGCAGTCTGACGTCGGTGACGATTCTCGGGAATGTAACCGGTATTGGAAACAGTGCGTTCTTCGATTGCAGCAGTCTCACGAGTCTCACGATCCCCGCGGCAGTGACAAGCATCGGAACTTCTGCTTTCAGTTTTTGCAGGGGATTGACCAGCATGGTGATTCCAGCAGGAGTGACAGAAATCAAATTCGGTCTTTTTTCAGAATGCACGAATCTCTCTAGTATCACGGTTCCAGCGAACTTGACCACGATTGGTGGAAGCGCCTTCGCAAAGTGCTCCAGTCTGACAAGTATATCCACCCTGGGTGCGGAGACGACTCCCCCAAGCATCGTTCTTCCTGCGACGGTAACGAGCCTCGGAACTTTTGCGTTTACGCAGTGCAGCGCGCTGAAGACAGTGGTAATTCCCGCGGGCGTGCCGACTATCGGCACCAGTGCCTTCGAGCTGTGCACTTCTCTAACGGGAATTACCCTTCCACCGTCCGTGACCGCGATTGGGGATAACGCGTTCAGGTCATGTCGCTCACTTTTGAGCATTGGAATCACGTCCACGACCACGACCACCATTGGTATCACGGTTTTCGAAGCTTGTGCTTCCTTGCTCGCCATTTCGGTTGATGCGGAAAATCCGAGTTTCAGCAGCGAGGCTGGGGTGCTCTTCAATAAAACGAAGACCATCTTGATCACCTATCCGCGTGGACTGGCGGGTGCGTATGTGGTGCCTTCGACAGTGACATCGATTGCAGCTAACGCTTTCCGCTTCGCAGGAGGCGTTACAAGCATCAGTATTCCAGCGACTTGCACGTCTGCTGGTGCTGAGGCTTTCGCAGGCTGTAGTGCACTCACCTCGTTTACAGTCGCCCCAGGTGGCACAAGTGGATTTAAAAGTGGAACTGGTCCGCTCTACTCGTTTTCGGGCCTAAGTCTGGTAGCCTACCCAAGCGGCTTGATTGGCGCCTATTCGATTCCATCCACGGTATCCACCATTGCGGCCTCCGCGTTTAGGTATTGCCCGGGTCTGACAAGCGTCACTTTCCCCACATCGATTGTTACCGTTAGAGATACAGCGTTCGCAAATTGTGAGCAATTGACCTTGGCTATTTTTCAAGGCAACGCGCCAACGAGCTTTGGGATCAACGTCTTCCAATCCGCCGCCGTCGGCTTTTCGGTTTATTTCAACTCGACGGTAACTGGCTTCACCGTTCCGACGTGGAAGACCTATCCCGCCAGCGCGATCGGCCCAAACGCCTCTCTCGTGAACTGGCTGCTTACCTATAACTTGCCCACCAATTCGGATTTGAAATCGGACACCAATGGCGACGGCGTCAGCCTTTTGATGGCCTACGCGCTCAATCTCAATCCAAATCAGAACTTGAGCGGCAGCATGCCGCAAGCGGTGTTTACGGCAGATCAAATGAGCATGAGTTTTCATTCGGGAGCCGGTGGTGTGACGTATGTGGTCGAAATCAGCCCAGATTTGGTATTCTGGAGTACGGAAGGGGTTTCCTATTCGGACCTCAATCAAGTCCGCACAGCCACCGCAAGTCGCACGCCATTGAGCCGCTTCATGCGGTTGTCAGCAAGCTACTGATCACCCGCAGACTTACCTGATCAGGTTTTACATTGTTCTTTAAATTTTAATGAATGTTTAAAAAAATCTTCGGAATTGGGTTGATGGCACTCGAAATACGAGGAACCGGAAGGAATTTTCAGGGAGACGAAAATCGAAAATCAACGATCACGAGATGTAGCAGCTTCTGTCAGCAGCTCCTAAACCCTTTAAAATCAGTATTTTTTGGAAATGACATAAAAACTTAAAATTCGTTCAATTAAATATGAATAATTTTCTTGTTAAGACTAATTAAAATTTTACTATGCCGACAAGTTCAAGCCTTCAGAAAGTTCAATTCATCTTGGTGATCAAATGAAATACACGTACATTACGACCGGAATTGCCAGCGCAGCCCTGCTTGGGACAGCTGCCGGTAGCCGCTTGTCGGATCGTCTTGTGAATGTCCATGAAAGCTTTTTAGAGGATCGCCGTGCGGCGCTGCCCTCTCTCAGCGATCCCTTCGGAGTGCCGCAGTCGGCACGGGTTGTTCTTGAGCAACCGCGCGGCAGCTTCCGGGCGATGGCCGCATGGAAGCGCAATGTGATTTCCACCGTGTTTTGGGTGGGTGAGCTGCCGACGGAGAACAACCCCACGCCCAACACCAAGAGCGCATGGGATCAAAATTGGCAGGAAAATTTCGGAGGTTACGATCACCCTGAGAAGCGCAACGGTTATCTGCCTGCGGATTTCACCCCGGCGCTCAATCCATTTTACGTGGCACTGCCCTACAACGATGTCGCCAAAGGTGGCGTGCATCAGCCTGAGGCGTCCGAGGTGATTCCTTGGTTCTGGGAAAGTTATCGCGGCGACGGGATCTCTGTTTGCAAGGGGCGCTGGGTGGCGATTCACCATGAGGGAAAAGTTTGCTACGCCCAGTGGGAGGATGTCGGCCCATTTGAAGTCAATCACTGGCAATATGTATTCGGCAAAGAATCCCCACGTCCGAATCGCAACCAAGCCGCGGGCATCGATCTGAGTCCTGCGGTACGTGATTTTCTTGGAATCCGCAGCGGTACTCTCGTCGAGTGGCGCTTCGCCGATGACCAAGAAGTTCCACGCGGTCCATGGAAAAACTGGTCCCGCGAACCCACCTTGCCCCAACGCTGAAAATTCACCCCGCTAGACAACTGCTGTTCAACACCTAACCCCGATTCAATCGACTCCACACCCGTCACTTGTTTCACACCACCACCCTCTCTGAGGTGCTATCTGCCCCGATAGTCCCTCAGGCGGCCCGGATCGGGATTCTGTCCCGAATCGGCAGGGATTGGCGAAGTTTTCGCTGACCTCTGCCCTTGCCCGAACCGGGCCGCCCATCTCTCGCAAGCCGTCCCGCTTTCGAGGTCAAAGATGGAAGGTTCTGCTTGAAATCTCACCCTTACAACCAGCCATGAAAACAAACCATTGGGTTGCCGTGTCGGCAACTGTCTCCGCCATGAACATCATGGCCATCTCTCCCTGTGCCGCCCAAGGCAACAGTGGTAATAACGGTAATAACGGTAATAACCAAACCGTGTTTCCTGCGATGCCGTCCGGTTGGCTTTCAGCCTTCCCAACTGTCGTCCAGACGGGAACTCATCCTACCCTCACTTGGGGGATCAACTTCCCTTCGATCGTTGAGGACTACATTACGATCACGCTACCCTCGACGATTACCGCAGACGAAGAGGTGGATTGCGAAGTACGCGTCCTTGGTGCTGGGGTCACCGTTACCACCAACAACAATGGTGGCTATAGCTTCGTGCCGACCGAGGCTCAAGTCAGCTATGATGGTGGTAGTTATATTCCGATCTTTTACGGGACCAACCTCCAAGTAAATCCGAACACGTTAGTTTATAGCAAGACGATGGCGAAAAACAAAAAACTGCGATTTGGTGGACGCTACAAGTATAACAACAACTGGGGACCATATTTTAACTCATCAAGCGGCACCCAGAACATCCGTACTTTGGTCAATGGTTCGATTCCTCCATCGAATATACCCGACTACAATGCACCATCTTTGGAACAATTCATCAAGCCTTACCTAACTCCTGATGGAAAGGTAAAGATCGGCCCGATGGATGCGATCGTTTTCATGGAGCTTACTCACCAAGACAACCAAATGTCAAATGGGGGGTATGACCTTCAAGACATGGTGCTTCTTGTCACCTTTAAATCGAAAGCAAAGTCGAACAATGGTCATGGAAACAACATTGACGGCATTGATTCGAGCAATCCGGGTAATGCCCCGTTCATCAATCTGGATACAAATCCACAGCTTGATGACGAGGGTCACGGCGGCGGTGCTGCTCCAAGTAACCCATAATTCCCAGAGTCAAATCAATTGGCCAAACTTCTGTATGAAATCTCACACTATTTTCGGACTTCTCTTGTTACAGCTTGTCGCTGCCGCAGAGCCAAAGCCTCACTTCGTAGACTCGATCTCAAGCGAAGAATTATCGTTAAAATTCCAACGGTCCAATCAAAGGGATCCGATGAAGACTCTGGTCAAAATTGATGCAGAGGACCCATCCAAATCCAATCAACCCGTTAATCTATTGGAACAATCTGACATCGTCTGCTTCGGCGGTTTGGCGACCTTAGTTCCTAAACGGGCGATTCTAGCTACTCCGACGAAGTATAAAGACTGTCTCACCTTACGAAAGGGATCAAAGATCGTCGGCTGGTCTGAATTCTTTGCAGTCAATCGGGGTTGGATTACCACCGTCGAGGTTTCCCGAGTTCAGGCGGAGGGAAATAAGGCTCTTCCCAAGGAGACGTCGGACCGCATTGGTAAGAGCATGAACCTAGTTGTGGCCACTTTCAGCGGCGGTCCTATCTCTGTTCTTCCTCTCAAACAGCCGGAAGCAAGTCATACAACCGTCAAAGTCACCCCATGAAAACTAAACTATTTTTTCTGCTTGCACTCCCTGTCATTTCCGTAGGAACCGCGCACGGCCAAGCTGGTGCCGTATATACAAATTTCGTTAGGCAAGTGCAGATGCCTTCCAATGTGATTTGGGACTCTACCGTGGTTTCCACAGGTGAACAATTGTCTGCGTTGGCCATCAATCCAGGAGGAGCCCGCTTCGAACTTTGGACGGTGAAAAGTGATCCGCTTACTGTTTTTCTACTCGATACACGCTATGTTGGAACCTATGTTCCTCAGGCTGAAATCGTCATTCGCACGGATGATCCCACGATCTACAACGGAGTGCCTCGGACGCGAGCGGACAAGGGCTTCATCGTGGATGTTACCACCTCCGGCTTGCGCACCGAAGACACTGCTCCCGTCGCATCCAAGAGTGTTAAACTCCTACGTCACGTCCAATCTTACGGTGCAAATGGAGACGGTGTAACGCTGGGTGGGCAGCCGTTCAATCGTAGCCTCGCGACTCTCACAAGCCAAGTTTCGCTCGTTAATAATGCCATCCATCGGCTCACCTACACCACGAATCTGATACCGGGTGCAGATCGCATGAAGATCCGTGGCGAAGAGCGCTTTTCCGTGTATTCGCTGGAAGACTATCAGTCGCCATCATCCCAAATCGCCTCGCGATTTGTCCAAGTATGGCCGGTTGCGGATGGCCTCATTAGTGGTATCGTCGCCGATCAAATAATTCGTTTCAGTGCACCAACGGTTTCGTTTACGTATAACGATCTCTATCCGGATTCTCGAACTTATGCTCAAGTTTATAAAGGAGAAGCTCGGTCCGGAGTGCAAGGTGCGGTGGTGCCCGGCTCATGGCAGCCGGTCTTTCAAGGAGTTCCATTTGCCGTGACACTCAATTCACAAAACTATGATGCTTTGCTTAATTCGGATGGGCGCTGGACCATGGAACTTGTCACGGAAACGCCATTTGGCATCGAGCGATTGAGAACACCGAATGGTCCAATTGCAGCAGTCACATTCAATGTTGACCGCACCATCGAGGTCAACGGCACGGTGACTACTGTGGAGTGATTTAGGAGCCTTTTAATGTTTTCAACAGCTCATCCCTAAAATTTTCATTCCGATAGATCAGGGAAAATTTAGCCACTTTGGATTTCCGCAACAAGTCCTCCACC
>JANPAU010000023.1:0-3230 GCA_031430055.1 Akkermansiaceae bacterium
GCGTATTTCACCGCAATCTGATGCCTGACGCCGACCAGACTCGCCAGACGAAATCCTTCACCCGCCCGGCAGTGTGCGGCTTGACGTTTTCGCTGGCCAGCCCCTCATAGACAGCACCTTCATACAAGGTGTAATCGAGATTCCCCGGCACGCGCGTGTCTTGCAGCAGGAAATGAGCGATCCGCTCGATCTCCTTCTGCGGCAACTGCATGTTCGGCATCCGCCCAGAAGGGCGGCTTGCGTGGGGATTTTGCAGAAACTCCGTCAAGCTCTTGAAGCTGTATTTCTTGTCCAAGGCACCCAGCGGCACGGAATTCTTGGAGGGCAACTCCGCGCCCCGGTCGTCGCGCGGCGAGTGGCAGGCGACGCAGCCGCGGGAATGAAACAATTGCTTCCCCTGCTGCGCGGCCACCGCATCCGGTGCCTGCGGCGAAAAAGCATTCTCCTTCAAGGATAACAAAAAGTGGGTGAGGGCGACTGAAGCCTCTTTCTTCTCCGCCCCGCCTAACTGACCGAGCACATCCGGCATCGTCGTGCCGGGCTTGGTCCCGTGCGGATCACGGATGAACGCCTCTAGATAAGCCGGGTTCACCCGCGAGCCGACGTCTCCGAGGCGCGGTGCCTTCTTGGAACGCGCCGCCAACGATGATTCGCCGCTGTGGCACGCCGCGCAGTTCAACTCCTCGATGAGGACCCGCCCCTTGAGCTCTGGCTCCAGCTCGCTCGTGGTCAAACCGGGGAAAATCGGCTCCGCAAATAGAACTGGAGCTGCGAGGAGAAGCAGCAGCGGACTGAGGCGCATGGTTGGAAGAGATTGAGGCATAGCTGAAAGCTGGAAATGGAGATTAAGATGGAAAATCACCGCAGATCACACGGATCTACGGATTTGAAGATAAAGATTTTTCTAAGTCCATCACTTTGAATTTTTCGGCACACTAGGGAGTTGTGGTATCCACAATCGTGGTGACTGTGGGCTGGAGTGCTCCTGGCGTCACATGGAGAATAAAGATTCGCCGGAAACCGTCGAGATATTGCAATTGCCGCTCGGCAAACGTGGTCCAAGCTTCACCCTGTTTGTAGTAGAAATTCGTCTGCGCCATGTTGTATTCATTGACTTTTTTTACGGGCGGGACATTGGCGATGACTCCGGGGTGGATGGGCAATTTATGCTCACCCGCTTCGATGGCGGCCTCCACTGGCAGCAAGGTGAGCAAGCGGGATTCTCCTTTGGGAAACGCCTTCGCGGAATCGTCGATGAACACCATCCGGTAAGCGGGCTTCAAGCCGACCGGGCTTGGTAAGACGACGACGACTCCCCGCTTAGCGTTAGGTGGAATTTTGCAACTGGCGGCTAAACTCGCTTCAGGGTTCTTGGGATCGACCACCGCTCGATCATAAAACACCACCGAGCCATTGAGCGGTAACGTTAATTGGGGCCGGGACAAATCTTGTGGTCTTAACTCCAACTTGACCACCGCGCCTGCTTGGTCGGTTAAAAAAAGCTCGGCGGTGGGATGAACTGGATCGTGCAGCACCGCGCGGATCTGAATAGGAGCGGGAGCTTCATTTGGTTGGGCTTGAACTGTTGCGGGCAGCCAAAAGAATGTGAGGAGACAAAGGGAATTTTTAAGGATCATGTGAATCAGATTTCATTGCTGGACAACCACCGGAAGGACACCACATTCATCCGCCGACCGAAAGTCTTGTTAGCAGGTGAAGCCGTAGAGGGCACCGCAGTGGGCAATGTGATGTCGTAAGCATTCACCGACGGACGGTCCACCGGGTCCACGTATTCAGGCACTCGTTGCACCACGGCTTCCGCGAAGGCGCGGGTGATCTTGCCGCTGGCATCCTGCGCTTCCCCGCAGACGCGGATGACGAAGGTGTCGGAGCGCACGGTGGCTCCCGGTTCGAGAATGCGCATCAGGTCGCCCTGCGAGATCCAGCCAGGGGCTCCGGCAGCGGGATTACCAATCGTCGCGGCGGGGGTTTTGTAATTGTATAGCGCGGTATCACTAAAATCGCCTGTCGTGACTGGCGTGACGTTCCCGGTCATGAAAGTGTTATTGATCAGCGAGTCGGAAATGGCGTTTTCCAGAGCTCCACTCAGGGTGAGGGCGGATTCCGCGCCCACTTGGCGGTTCACAAATTCTGACATGGAAAGAAACGGCCCGCGCAGGCGCACTTGCTTCACGATTTCCGTCGCCAAGGTGGTGAGCTGGGCATCGCTGAGTTCACGATAGCCGTTCCAGTCGTTGGTTTTAACGTCGTCGATTTTGGCGGCAGCCGCTGCGCCACCGGCAAGGCCACCATTGAGCAGTGACATGGCGAGGATCGGGATTCCAGGACTGGCTATGGTTTCGAGCGTCGCATTCTTCGCCCAGAGCGTGGCGACGTTGCTCTTATTCATGGATGCCAGCACCGCCTTCCACGCCTGCACGTTTGTCGAGTTGACGTTGAACGGGCCTTGAACCATCTGATATTCAGCCGCCTTCTGATAAGCAGTGGGGGTAGGCTTGTTGGCAGCGAAGAGTTCCGCCTTGGCGCTAACTCCCGTTTTCCCGGCAGGGAGATAGGGCTGGAAGGACTGCGATGGCAGCGGAACCCTCGGAGCCTGCGGCAGAGCCTTCGGATCAATAAGATTCATGAATTCCTCAAATACCGTGTCCGGCTTATTGCTGCCACGCGTCGCAAACGTCGAGAAATAGAAACGGTCGTATAAGGCGTGGTTCGCCAACACCGAATGGTCGAGCAAAGCGCTGGCGGATATGGCGGCATTGGACTCGACGGCCTTGTCGGCGGACATCAATGGATGAAGCAGTGAATTTCCGACCGGTTGTGAAAAATGAGGCAGATAGGATGATGTAAAAGCGTTTGAGCGGCGGAAGTCGGCGATGGTTTGCATGGGTCCGGTGGGCAGCTCTATGTAGCTTCCTGCCTTGACGCCCCTTGTTTCCGTATTCGCGTTGAGGGCTGGACTGCGGTTCAGGCTGTCCACTGGTAAAATATTATCTACTTTGCCTGGCAACGACTGGAAATTGAGTTCGTAGGGTTGCACGCCGGGCTTGGATCTGGAAAAATCCATAGCGACCGCTGCGGATGCCGGATTGTGGAATAAGAAAGGTTTACCCGCTAACCGGCCATCCAACAGTGTATTGACAGCTCCTGTCGTCTCGATGCGTTGGCCGGTTTCATACACCCCGCCGTTACTTGTTCGGGCATATGCGGAG
>JANPAU010000024.1:0-13711 GCA_031430055.1 Akkermansiaceae bacterium
CCTCGATGGAGTTTGCTTGATTGCGAAACATGGCACAAAGAAACGATGTGTCTGGATAGGCGATCATCCTTGATCCTCCGCTAATTCGGCGTCCCGCATTTCCCGCACTTCTTCCATCGAGAAGACTCGGTCGCCCCATACTTCCTTGAGTTGGGCCATGATGTCAGGTTTCGGAGCAGCCGGAGACAACTGGCTACTCCCGATTCCAGTGAGGCAGGCGAACGCGCGGCCGCGTTTGATGATTTGCACGGTTTCACCGTGCTCAATCCAAGAAGAGACAAGGCGGAAGTTGTTTCGAAGGTCTGCGACGGTTGCGGTCTTCATGATACTTTATATCTATCACAGCGCTACAGGTTGTCAATCCGCTAAACTCAGAGGATTTGGCAGATTGCCTCCATGAGGGCACTTTGCGGATACAAAAAAGATGCCCTTCCCCCGCTTAATGTGGAGTCAGTTGGTTAGAGTAGTTCAGCCTTCCAAGAAGCGGTTTACATTTTGTCTGGGAGCTTGAATTAGGGAGCTTGAACTAAACGCAAGTCCTCAAATCCCTCCTTGGCAAGCTCCCACGCCTCTGCTTGCCTAATGGGGAGAGCGACGGCAGAACTGCCGCTTCCTCTTTTCTCCCCCACATCACCACGCCTCATGCAAAACTCTGCCTTCAAGTTTAGCCAGACCCTGCTGAGCCTACTTGTGTCACTGTGGGGCAGCACCGCACTCGCAAGCACGGTTGCAATAAATCCCGGTGTTCCAGGCCCCGGAGTGTCTGCCACGCCCCCGGCCTCCTTTGTGATTGCCGCCAAAGGCATCCGGCACGCGCTGAACCCGCGATATTTTCCATCAGGTTCGTTCATCAACGGCCACATCTTTCCGATCTATCAATACACCAGCACCTTGGAAACCGGTCCCCCTGGCATGACGGTCTCGCAAAATGGAGTTCTGGAATGGATCTCGCCACTCGTCGAGATCGGCAGCATCGAGAGCGTCACCGTCCGTTTCCGAGTCACCGAGAATGGCAGCGAGATATTCACAGTCGCTGGTTCATACACCTTGCGAGTGGTCGCGGATATTCCCCGGATGCTGGCACCCGAGCCGGAAATTGCTTATGAGCGGTCATCCAGCGGCTCAAGCGGCATCGCATTCCAAGAAAACCTCGTGAGCGATACAGATCGCAAGCTCTTCCGCTGGTCGCTTATTGGTGCGCCCATCGGAGTCACCGTCAATGCTTCGGGTGGTATCGATTGGCCGAACGACTCTGGCTATGCCCGCGACGAGCCCTACGTTTTCAAAGTCCGGTTCGACTATGAAACGCCCAACGGCACCCTTTCCGATGAAGTCACCTACTCCAGGCGCGTGCTGCCCGCTCCCGCCACGAGTGATCAGTCGGAATTGCGATCTTACCGCACCGATCAACCCAACGGCATGCTGGGTTTCTCTACCGCTGCCGGCGATGGTTGGATCGCTGCGGGTGAACCCTATCCCGGTGCCGGTGTGACCAACGCCGGTCGTGTGCGCCTCTGGAAAGTATCCTCCTACGATGGCCGTTACTACGAGGCAACCTCCCTCGAACCGGGAATCGTCTCCGGTGGCCATGCCTTTGGCGCGTCCGTCTCAATCTCGGAAAAAACGGCATCCCGTCCCACTCGGCTTGCCGTGGGTGCGCCGGAAGCAACTGCCGGCACCAGCCATACCGCCGTGGGCCAGGTTTATATCTACGCCTACGACGCTGCCGGAATCTGGAGCAGAGAAGCCCTACTCGATCCGCCCGTGCCACTTCAGTCCTCACTCTATTTCGGCGGTTGGGTCTCCATTTCTGGTGACACCCTCATCGCCAGCATCGAGGGAGCGGACACCGCAGGTTCGAAAACCGGAGCCCTCGCTGTTTATCGGCACGATGGCACCGCATGGAGTTTTTTACAACTTCTCCAAGCTCCCGTGCCAGCGGCGGGCGACTTCTTCAGCCACCCCGCGGACCAGAGCGGAGAATGGATCGCCGCCGCCGCCAATGAGGACGATGATCAGGGAAACAACGCCGGAGCCGTCCACCTCTTCCAGAAACAAGGAAACCAATACGTGCACCGCCAGCAGCTCCACGCACCCGTGCCGGAAGCTGGCACGCTCTTCGGTGAGCGGCTGGTCATTGAAGGACCTTGGCTCTTCATCAGCTCATTCCGCGAAAGCGGAAACCGCGGTGCCGTCCACGTCTTCAAGCTCAGCTCCGGCGTATGGAACTTCCACCAAACCCTCTCCAGCCCGTTCGCCAAGGCAGGCTCCGCCTTCGGCGTGGGCCTCGCGCAATCCGGTGACCTTCTCACCGTTTCCGCTCCCGGCTTCCTCATGGGAGATGCGTCCATCGACGGCTCGAACTCCGAGTGGATGGGCATCACGCAGTTCCGGCTGGTGGGAGATTCCTGGAAATGGCTGCGCCACGTCGCTTACAGCCCGGATGGGCCATACACTTGGGGCTACTCACTCGCCCAAATCGGCCCCGGCGTGACCGTCGCTTCCATCCCCGATTTGGAAGCCTACGACCAATCCCCAACCCTACCCTTCGCCGGGCGTCTCTTCATGCACCGGTGGCCGGAAATTCAGGCAGACCCATTCGCCACCGTGCTCGCCGCCCTCCCACCCGTTGACGGAGCCCCTGCGACTGCCACTGGTGATGCGAATCAAAACGGGGTTCCCAACCTCATCGACTGGCTCATGGGGCAAAATCCCGGCTCGGCTCCCAGCGGTTTCGATATAAGCAGTCACCTTGGCAAAAAGCCATTCGTCAAAATACTCCCCGGTGCACAAGGCTTCAGATTCATGGTTCCCAAATTGCGTTCCGCCCTCCGCCACCGCCTGAGCATCGAGATTTCTCATGATCTCATCCAGTGGCAAGCAGTCCCCGACGCGAAGTGGGAGGCCCTTGAAGATGTCGATTTCCCTCTACCTTATCCATATAGCAACTTCTTTGCGAAAAAAAGTTTCCACCCTGTCTTCATCCCCACCGATGCCGCCGGAGCCCAGCGGCCTATTTTCGTGCGGATGGGTGCGGTGGATTAGGAATCGCATTCTAGGAAACGTGCATGCCGATGGATTACCAATCCCGAATAGTACTATCTCAAGGAAGAATTGGAATACCGAATTGATCACTCCGCTGGCAAAACTCCCCCGAAACATCGCTTAAGTTGGTGTCATTCGGAACTGAACACAAATTTGATGGCCGTTGGTGCGAAAATGGCGAACTGCTGGTTTTCTGTGAGCCGGATCGTGCCAATCTACCACATGTCCTCGGAGGGCTGATGCATCCCTTCATCAACCGAGTGACACGCCATGACATGCACGTCAGCATCACCGCAGGATTCGCGGCACGCGAGATTCCCCGACGGCTCAGACTCGATCCCACCTGTTGGAAATTTGAGGAAACTTGGACGTGGCGTGGTGCGAGACGCATGATAGGTTGGCGGACTTGAAGCGGGAAATCACCATCGCAGGCGGCGGCTTGGCGGGCTTGGCGCTTGCTTGTGCCCTCCGCCGTTACGAGGTGCCCGTGATGGTTCTCGAGGCAGGAAACTATCCGAGGCATCGGGTTTGTGGAGAATTCATCTCCGGGGTAAGCGAGGAGACCTTGGCCGCATTGGGGATCTTACCGTTGTTCGCAGATGCCCTTCACCATCGCTCGCTGGCGTGGTTTGAAAATGGGCGCTTGCTTCATCGCGATCATTTCAAGGATGCCGCACTTGGCATCTCCCGCTACCTTCTCGATGAGCGACTCCGGCAGCAGTTAGAACTCATGGGCGGCATGATTCAGACCGGCGTAAGAGCGCGGCCCAATCCACGGGATGGATTCGTCTGGACCGCTGGCCGACGACCGCGCAAAGGCCAGTGGTTGGGCCTCAAAGCCCATGTTAGAATTCCGGAAAAATCAGCAGACCTCGAGATGCACGCTGGTGAAAATGGCTACGCCGGACTCGCAGGAGTGGAAGACGGCTGGACCAATGTCTGCGGGCTGTTCCGAATCGATTACCAGCTCCAAGCGAGCGGCGCGGACTTCCTGCCCGCCTATTTAGAAGCAGGCGGAAATCACAAACTTGCGGCGACCTTGCGGGCGTGTGATTGGCGCGAAGGATCGTTTTCCGCGGTGGCGGGATTCGAACTCGGGCGGCAAATCCCAGTGCCCGGACTGCTGATGCTAGGTGACGCGGAAAGCATGATTCCACCCTTCACAGGCAATGGAATGTCGATGGCCTTCCAAGCGGCGGAGTGCGCGATCCAGCCGCTGCTCGCTTGGTCGCAAGGCCGCCAATCGTGGCAAGATGCCGCAAACACCGTGCGAGCCACCGTGATCCGGCGCTTTCGCCGCAGGCTCGCAGTGGCGGGGACGCTGCATCCGGTTTTGTTAGGGTCTGGCGGACGATCGCTTTTACAATCCCTTGCCTCCGCGCGGTTGTTGCCTTTTCATCGGATGCTTGCCTTAGTTCGCTAGATTCCTCCCCTGCCCTCTCATGTATCTCCGCTCAATCGCCACTGCTGTTCCACCGCATTCGTTCACTCAGGAAGCTTGTTGGGAGGCAATGCAGGCGGGAGATCTCCTCTCAGATTTACGGCCACGCTCTGCCGCCTTGATGGAGAAAATCCTAAGTAACGGATCCTCAGGAATCGAGCGCCGGAGCCTGGCGTTAGAATCGATCCAGTCATCATTTGACGAAAGCGCGGAGGAATTAAGCCAGCGCTTCGAGCGCGAGGCGCCGCAGCTAGCGAGCGCGGCGCTGCGTGATGCATTACAAAAATCCGGCCATCTACCAGCGGAGGTGGACGCGCTCTTCATCTGCACCTGCACTGGCTATCTCTGCCCCGGCGTAAGCAGCCACGTGGCGGAGCAACTCAGCTTACGGCACGATGTTTTCCTAGCAGATCTCGTCGGTCTGGGCTGCGGCGCTGCCATCCCGATGCTGCGTGCCGCGCAGGGATTTCTCGCCGCCAATCCACACGCCGTGGTCGCCACGGTGGCGGTGGAAATCTGTTCGGCGGCGTTTTTTGCGGATGATGATCCAGGAGTCCTCATTAGCCTTTGCCTGTTCGGAGATGGCGCGGCGGCAGCAATTTGGACGAACGACAGCGCTGCGGGCGCATGGCAGGCAGGACATTTCACCACCACCCATCAGCCCGCGCAACGGGAGAAAATCCGCTTCGTGAACTCAGCCGGAAAGTTGAAAAACCAATTGCATCGAGCGGTACCGGGAATGGCGGCTGCGGCAGTAGCCAGCTTGTTTGCCCTGCGCCAAGACGAGCCGGATCAAGTGCTCGCCCACTCCGGCGGACGGGACGTGGTGGATGCCTTGGAAGGCGTTCTGCCTTTCAAGCTCAGCGAGACCCGCGAGGTTTTGCGTGATTACGGAAACATGAGCAGCCCCTCCATCCTGTTTGCGCTGGAACGGCGCCTCTCGGCAAATCACTCGAGCGATCGACGACTCTGGCTCACTGCCTTCGGTGCCGGATTCGCCGCGCATGCCTGCGAGCTATGGCGGTAAAGAAGAGTAGCTCAATCTATCAAAAATCCCTCAGACATCCTGACCTACCCCCGGTCAGCGCTTCGCCGGCGACGATGATGAAACCGCGCCGTGTCCTCGCGCCGTATCAGTCCATAGTGAGGATCGCTCCAGTTGTTACTTACCCCAGCGCTCAAGAAGCGTTTTCGCCATGTCGCTTGGAGTTTCTGAAACCGCGATGCCACACTCGGCAAGGATGCGCTTCTTGGCCTGCGCGGTGTCGTCTTCGCCACCGACGATGGCACCGGCATGACCCATCCGGCGGCCCGGAGGAGCTGTTGCACCGGCAATAAATCCGGCAATAGGCTTCTTGCAATGTTCCTTCGCCCAGCGAGCTGCGTCTACCTCGGCGTTGCCACCGATTTCGCCAATCATGATGATCGCTTCAGTCTCTGGATCGTTGTTGAACATTTCCAACACTTCGCGGTGATTGGTGCCGTTGATCGGATCACCACCGATGCCGACGCAAGTGCTCTGACCGTAACCAAGTTGTGTTAGCTGCCAGACCGCTTCGTAGGTGAGTGTGCCGGATCGTGAAACAACACCCACATTTCCACGCTTGTGGATGTATCCCGGAGCGATGCCAATGCGGCAGCCGCCATGGCTTTTCTCACCGAGACCGGGTGTGACAATACCAGGGCAATTCGGCCCAACCAAACGGGACTTGGAGCCGACTAACATCGCTTTGACCCGCATCATATCCATGACGGGAATGCCCTCGGTGATGCAGACGATGAGCTCCACTCCAGCGTCGGCCGCTTCCAAAATCGCATCGGCGGCGAAGGCGGGTGGCACGAAAATTGCCGATGCGGTGGCTCCTGTCTCCCTGACCGCTTCACTGACGGTATCAAAAATCGGGACGACATTTTCAAACTTCTGCCCGCCCTTACCCGGAGTTACCCCGGCGACGAGTTTGGTACCGTAGGCGAGGGAAAGTGAAGCATGGCGCGCGCCGAAGCTTCCGGTGATGCCTTGGACTAGGATCTTGGTGTTTTCGTCAATGAGGATGGACATAGGGGAAGTTTGCTAGATTTTAGTTTGAAGTTGTCAGATAAAACACCTGTTACGATGCAAGACGATCAGAAGCGGATGGTGGCAAGAGAGATTGCAGGGCAGAACAAGCTTCAAGATGCCAATCGTAAAATTGCCGTTGGGTGATCGTTTTCAGGCGACTGCGGCGACGATCTTGCGAGCCGCTTCCGACATATCGTCGGCAGAAACGATGTTGAGGCCAGACGCGGCGAGGGTGGCTTTACCGAGTTCGACATTGTTACCTTCGAGCCGAACGACGAGCGGGATCGGCAGGCCAGTTTCCTTAGCTGCTGCGATTACCCCCTCAGCGATGATGTTGCAGTCCATGATGCCACCGAAAATATTGATCAGGATGCCCTTCACATTCGGATCACCGAGGATGATCTTGAATGCGGCGGTCACCTGCTCCTTGGAGGCGCCGCCCCCAACGTCGAGGAAGTTAGCAGGATCACCACCGAAGTGCTTAATGATATCCATAGTCGCCATGGCGAGACCTGCACCATTGACGAGGCAGGCGATGTTTCCATCGAGACCGATGTAATTTAGATCGTACTCGGAGGCAGCCACCTCGCGGGGATCTTCCTCTTCCTTGTCCCGCATCGCGGAAATCTCTGGATGACGATAGAGAGCGTTGTCGTCGAAGTCGAACTTGGCGTCCAGCGCGTAAACGTGGTCATCAGTAGTCACCACGACTGGGTTGATTTCGACCATCGAGCAATCGCACTCAATGAAGAGCTTGTAGAGCGCATGGAGCAAACGTCCGAACTGGCGGGCGTTCGTTTGTAGATCCAAAATTTGGCAGATTTTCCGCACCTGATAGGCTTGCAAGCCTGCGAGTGGGTTGACGTATTCACGGAGAATTTTCTCCGGAGTCTTCTCAGCAACCTCCTCGATGTCCATGCCGCCTTCGGTGGAAACGACGATCACCGGCTGGCAGCTCTCACGATCCATCAAGATCGCCAAATAAAGCTCCCGGCGGATTGAGACCGACTCAGCAATCATCACCTTGCGGACAAGCCGACCTTCATCGCCTGTTTGCTTGGTGACGAGCGTCTCGCCAAGCATCTGCGTGGCCACATCTCGGGCGGCATCGACAGACTCGACAAGATGCACTCCTCCTTTAAATCCATTTTTAAACACCCCTTTACCGCGGCCACCGGCATGGACTTGAGCTTTCACCACCAGGCTGTTGACCCCCAGCCACTTCGCCGCGTCATGCGCCTCCTCAGGCGTCGAGGCGACTTTCCCCTTCGGACTTGGGACTTGAAAACGATCAAAAAGCTCTTTGGCTTGGTATTCGTGAATGTTCATGATTAAGGCAGGAAAATGCGCTTCCACAGGAAGTCGGCGGGAACTTATTCCCCCACCCCTCGCCGGGTCAAGGCATCCTCTCGGAAATTTCAGCGATTAGACCCATGATAGTGGCACTACGAGTCCCTCCGCCTCAGCGAGCTTTTTCTGATTCCCGTCGAAGGTGAGGAATTCCTTCACCCCCAACTCAATCGCCGTTGCCACATGAAGGATGTCCATGGATCGATGACCGCTGGCATCGGTGTAAAGCTCGCTGAGGCGCTCGGCAGCGAGGTGAATCTGGGGCCAAGGTCCCGGAATGGTGATGACTTCGCCACTGACCAAATCTGATTTCAAATCTGTCAGCATTTTGATTCCTTCGGCTCGTAGGTATCCTTTGGTCGGATCATGCCGATGCAGCCTGATCTGAAACCGCACGGCTTGCCTGAACTCATAGAGGAGCAACGTGGTGACCTCCAGTGGCCCCGGCATGGCGGTAAAATAGGCAGCGGCCTCAGAGGAGTTGACCTGAAGCCGATACAAGGCGCAAAGAAATGAGGTGTCGGGGTAAGCCTTCATTAGCCCAAATCCTCAGCAAGTTCATCCGCACGCATGGCAGCAACCTGCTCCATGGTGAAAACGCGTCCGCCCCACGTTTCCCGCAATCTGGCCATAATGTCCACTTTGGGAGGTCGTGGTTGAGTGATTGAAGCTCCCAATGCCGGGACAAGCGTGGCAATCACCTTGCCTCGCTTGCTGATGTTGATTGATTCCCCTTCATGAACCCATGCTTCGATGCGGGGAAATTCGTTTCGAAGTTCTCTGACGGTTGCTGTTTTCATGTGATCCATAATATGTCTCACGAGCGTCTTGTCAACGGCCCAGTTTCTGACCTTAGGTGGCCTCGCGCATCACCTGAAATTCAGGCTATCGCCCGGTCGACTCAATCAGGCGGCGCAGTCTGTGATTAAAACCATCCGCCGCTGCCAATTGATCGAGTCCAAGGTGCATCCGGTAGCGCCAATAGAATGGCATGATCGCGGGGACATTGATTCGCTCGTCATCCACCCGGGGATTCCGGATCTCTTCGTCTATTGCAAGCAGGTCCTGAAGCGGAAACACTGCCCACATGGCGGGAGAATCCAGGTGTTGCCGGATGATCTGAGTCGCATTCTCGCCCGACAACTCACTCGCCGAGAATGAAATGCCAAGCATCTGCCATGCGAAGTTCGCCGTGGTGTGAGAATCCTCTTCCCACCAACCACGCAGTGTTGCCATATCATGAGTGGAAGAACTCACAACGCTCAAGTAGGGTGCGTTGGCTGGATTGAAAAACTCAATCTTGTGAGTCTTCGGCATCCGCTGAATTTCTAACGAAAGAATCCCAAGTTCTTTCATCACACCCGGCACGCACGCCGGAACCATCCCCAAGTCCTCGCCGCAGAGTAGCATCGGGGAGGCTTGCCGCATCGCAGGTAGTTTTTCCAACCCACGCGCTTGCCAGAAATCTTCCTGACGCCGGTAAAAATAGTCGATGTAGAGTTCTTCCACGCGCCACCGAACGTCAGCATGAAGCTCCTGATAGGAATGCGTCGCCTGCATCGCACACCGCGGATGGAAAAGTTCACCGTGTGACCCGGGAACTTCAAAAAACAACACTTCGCTCGCACAATCCATAAGACCTTCTCGAATCAACTCATCATGCGGATGATCCTTCAAATAATCGACGATCCGCCGCTGAGTGGCGACTTGCTCACTCAGCTGAAAATAACCATCACCACAATCATGGAGGAACTGACTTTTCACATAGTCCACCGCATCTCCAAATTTCTCCCTTAAGAAATACCCGCGAATGTAAGGGCGGCAAAATCGATTGTAGTCGAAGTCGATTCCCCGCGCCCGGATTTCATCGATATGAATCGGCATCGCGGGATCGAAGTAGCCCATGATGCCTTCGATATGATCCGTTGGGATTTGCCAAATCCGAAAAAAACCAAGAATGTGATCAATGCGATAGGCGTCAAAGTAATGACTGAGCTGGGCAAACCGGGAACGCCACCAAGCATAGTCATCCAATTGCATGACATCCCAATTATAGGTTGGAAATCCCCAGTTCTGCCCCTTCACGGCGAAGGCATCCGGCGGGGCACCGGCCTGGGCGTCCATCTTGAACAAATGCGGCGCAGACCACGCATCCACCGACTCGCGATCAATTCCAATCGGCAGATCCCCTTTCAGCGCGAGGCCACGCTCGTGAAGATGCTCGACGGCGTCTGCAAGCTGAAGGTCAAGCTCGTATTGCAGCCAGATATGATAGTTCATCTCAGCCGAATCCGGATGACTCGGCAGCACTAACGAGTTGACCCTTTCTCGATCAAAGACCGCCCATTCCGCCCACTTACTGAAATCGGCACTGCCGTAGTGATCTCGCTTCACACAGAACGCGGCGTATGGCATCACCCACTCCTTATTTTTTTTCAAAAACTCCTTGAAGCCAACTCCACCGATGATTGAGCTAACATGTTTACCAAAGATTTGTCGAGTCAGCTTGGACTTCACACGCATCACCGCCTCGTAGTCCACTTGTTCCAGCGTGTTGAGTCGATCCCGCTCGCAGGAAAGTTCCTGCATGAATGACGGCGGCATCACGTAGTGCAAGTCATCAATCCGCAGATAGAGCGGATGCAATGCGAAAACACTGATCGCGGAATAGGGATAGGAATCCGTCCAATCGTGAGATGAGGTGGTATCATTGATCGGCAAAATCTGGATCAATTTCAGCCCAACGCCGTGCGCCCAGTCGGAAAAAGGTTTGAGATCCGCGAACTCGCCGACACCGAGACTTTTCCCACTGCGCAGGGAGAACACGGGCATAGCGACACCCGCCCCTCGGAAGAGAGCCGCCGTATCTCGGCGATAACATTCATCCTCTACTTTTGTCCATTGGCGAGTGCCTAAAACCCGTGCTGGAAGCCGGCGATTCTCGCCTAGCTCCATGCTCACGACGCATTGCAACTTCAGATCAAACAAGCCATACTTGTATTCGATATTCCAATCGAGCGGCAGATAGAGATCTCTCTGCCAAACATTGGATGCCGTTTCTTCCAGTGGAATCGCAGAGTGCCAGCCCCAGTTGCCGAGCTCGCTGATGCTGCCGACCAAACACGGTACTTGACCCGCTGGCACGGCCGCCATCCGCAGTTGGAATGAATGATTCGCACCAGCCGGAGTAGATCGTTTTTGAAACGGACCACGCGCGGGAAGCACCGCAAGACACGCGTTCGTTTCAAAAGCATAGTCCACGGTGCCAGCCGAGCACCAGGAATCCAGTAGTAACAGCGCATCTTGCCCATCAAGACCCACCTCAGCGCTCCGCGGCGCGTGCCATTCATCGAGCACAACACCATTAGACTGTCGGAGCTGGTAGTGATACTCCACTAGAAGTTTACCAGCGCCATTTACTTGGATCTGAGTTTCCCACTGCTCCTTGTTCAGCCAGTGAAGTGGTATCACTTGGTCGAAACGAACCCCATTTCCCCCCAGAACCGTCGAGTAATTCAACCAAATCGATTGACCCGGAACAGTGTGATAATTCAAACGGAAAACGATCTTCATAGAGAATTGCTACTGACAAATATTTGGAAACTGCGAACGATTGATGATTATAAAAATCTCCCGATTTCTAGAACGATCTTTGTGAGAATTTTTGTAACAGCCGGAGCTTTTCAAGGGCCGCACCGCTATCGATCATCCCTTGAGAAATGTTAATTCCGTCGCCCATCGAATCGGCGAGACCTGCGCAGGCGAGAGCGGCACCGGCATTCATCAACACCATGTCCCGCTTCGGCCCGGTTTCGCCACCGGAGAGAATGGCTTCGAGGATGATGGCGTTGGCCTTGGCATCGCCACCCTGCAATTCTTGCACCTCGGCGTGTTTAAGCCCGAAATCCCGTGGCCGGACTTCCTCATCATCAATGTCCTGCATGGACCCAGATTTACAAATCCGAGTGGAGCCCATCAGACTGACTTCATCGACCGAGCGGCCATCCCCCGTAGTGCCATGGACGACCCACGCGCTTTCACGGCCGAGGCGTTGTAAAATTTCCGCAAATACCGGGCACAGCTCTCGTGAGAAAACTCCGACAAGCTGGCACTCGGGGCGGGCGGGATTCAAAAGTGGCCCGATGAGATTAAAAATGGTTTTCACCCCTCGCGAGGCGAGTGATTTCCGCACGGCGACGACCGCCTTGAATGCGGGGTGATAGATTGGCGCGAACATGAAACCGAGACTCGCGTATTCGACACTATTGCGAAACTCATCTGCCGATAAATCAATGCGGATTCCGAGCGCTTCGAGCACATCCGCCCCGCCGCTTTTTGAGGTAATTCCCCGGTTGCCGTGTTTCACGACCACTGCCCCCGCTGCTGCGGCGATGAACATGGCGGTGGTGGAGACGTTGAAGAGGTCCAGCTGATCACCACCCGTGCCACAAACGTCGAGCGTCGGCCCGGCCAATTCCAATAAGCCAAGATGTGGGTCCACCGCTTGTTGGAGAAACGCCTCGACAAAACCTGCGATTTCTTCCGGAGTTTCTCCTTTGTGAGCCAGCGCTTCGAGCAGTCGTTCCTTTTTCTCGTCTGGAGCCGCAGGGTCCAATAAGAGCTCCGCCGCCACCTCCACTTCGCGAGAGCTTAGGTCCTGTTTTTCTTCGAGATGGTGAATCAACGCGTCCATTCCTGAAGCCTAGAGTTCGCGGTGCAGTCCGACCAGAACGAACGTAGAAATCCTGCCGGAAATGGATCAATCAAAACGATGCCCTGACAAGCGCATGATGGGGTTGCTCCAATGGCACCAACTCGGCGACGTTAGCGATGAGGAGTTGGTTAGGTCGCTGGCGGCGGAGGAGGCTCAAAGAGCCAAACGCGCCGCGAAAACAAAATCCTGAAGTCGCCAATGAGGCACGCACGTGATCGCGCGCGCCCCGACTTGTTGTATACGGATTCGAGCATTCGTTGACGATCCTTGGCCTGCCTTCCATCCGGACTGAGAAGTCATGGTGTCTCGCCCCCCGCAGAACCTAACGGAAGTCTTGTTGGAATCATTCTAAGAACACAACTGGCACTTCGCGCAGGACGTCGCGCAGGCTTTCAAGCTGGGCTGTGCGCAACGGCAGGGCGGAGGACAAATTCACCATCGACAATCCCCCACCCTCCAGATGACATTCGCGCCCCATGGCAGGTATCATCATCTCACCCCGCGCGCGCATTTTTCACGGTCACGAATGGATCTACGCTACCGAAATCAAAAAATCCTTCGGTAATCCTCAGCCCGGCGACGTCATCACCCTCAAGGACTTCCGGGATCGCCCGCTCGGCACCGCCATCTACAATCCGCAGTCGCAAATCGTCGCTCGCCGCTTCTCTCGCCGTAAGCAGGACCTGGACTTGGATTTTTTCACCCGCCGCATCGGTCAAGCCATCGCGCACCGGAAGCAGTCCCAAGTCGATGAAACTCTCGCCCGCCTCGTCTGGTCCGAGTCCGACGGACTCCCCGGCCTGATCGTTGATCGCTACGGCGACCACCTCTCCGTCCAGACCCTCACGCTCGCCATGGACCTGCGGAAGGAAATCATCCGCGACGCGCTCATTGCCCTGCTCAATCCCGCCTCCATTGTCCTCCGCAACGATTCACCCTACCGCAAGGCCGAGGGCATGGAACCCGGCATCGAGATGCTTCACGGCGAAAATCCCGGTCCGTTCATCGTCCACGCCAACGGCCTCGCCTTCGAGGTCGATCTCTTCGACGGCCAGAAAACCGGCCTCTACCTCGACCAGCTCCAGGCCCACGCCGAAGTCGC
>JANPAU010000025.1:0-13641 GCA_031430055.1 Akkermansiaceae bacterium
GGCGGTGCCGGTTAGAAGATTTTGGAATAGGTCGAGCGCGGAGCAGTTCTGGAGTTTGGCGGTCTGGGTCAGGCTGCTGAAAATGGCGATGTTCTCCGAGCCTTGTTTGCTGCGGGTTCCCATGCAGACTTTGCGGAAGATCACCAAAGGCCGGAGCACGCGTTCGGCATGGTTGATGGTGGGAGGACCACCGAAGCGGATTTCTAGAGGATGATCCGGTTTACAATGCGTTGGGCGACAACTTCAAACCGAAGTTACCTCTTAAATAGGGTCGGGTTACACATTTCAACAAATTGAGTGGTCTCATCGATTGGCTGTTTGTCATAGGCCGAGAAGGATCGGAAATCTTCAAGTGAGGCACTTGGATTCTCCACAAGCTCGTAAACATCGGTTGTAGTAATCTCATCGCTTTCGATCTTGTAAGTTTCTCCATTGTCCGTAGAAACATTAGCTTCCGCCTTAATTGTTATTGTTGCGCCCGCTGCTCCTCCATCGTCTTTAATTTTCATCATGAAGGTGCTTTTTATGATCCCCGACCTATCGACAAATTGGTGACCTGAGCAACAAGCGTCCTCTTTCCCACCCTTATAGACCTTACTACCCGTTCCATTTTTGATAGTAACCTTGTCTTTATGTTTGCCTCTATAAGACTCTTTCATTCTCGATTTCAAGCCGGTTTGTCCCGGCGCTTTCATTGCGGTAGGAACCGCCGGTGCCGGTGCCGCGATGATTGACGTGAAAATGGCTGGTGGGAAGCTGCTCGACCGTATTCAGTATGAAGTGGACGAGGTGATCGGCGGGCAGCCATTCGCGCAGATCACAGGGCAGGAACATCAGCGTCTGGCGATTAAGATTAACGAAGCGGGCGGACATGAAAATCAGATCCCACCGGCTGCCGTTTGTTCAAAATATTTTCAACAATCTTTCGCCAGCTAAGTCCGACAGGCTGCTAGTCTGGTTCATTCGACATCTTCCGGGAACTGGGTCAGCACCCGTACCGGTCCCAGCAGGCCGGAGGGTTGCAGAGTGGCCAACTTGTCATAGAACAGCCATGAACTGAAGGTATAACGCTTCTGGGACGGTCGCGGCGTGCCGTTGATGAACCAGTCGGGCAGTTCCTTCAAGCCGCGCGATTTGACTTCCATGGCATAACTCCCCAGCCGGTCACCGGTCGAATTGCCGGGTTCGGTCTCAAAATCGTCGGATTCCTGCTCATCACCAATCAGGCGGTTGACCCAGGTGTTGACGACCTCGATTTCCAAGGTGTTCCCATTCTTTTTCAGTATCTCTTGCGGGATCGGCAGCCGCCACGGCGCGCACCAGACGATGCCCAAATCACGCCCATTCAGTTTGACACGAGCGAGGTCATGCACCGTGCCGAGATCAAGAAACAATTGCGCTGTCAGGTGGGAGACGTCCACCTGAAAGTCGGTTTGATAGACGGCGGTGCCGGAATAATATTTGATGCCGGCTTCGGGCGAGGCCGACCAGTCGGACAAGACGGCGAGCTCGACCGGCGCTGCGGGGCCTCCCCAGCGCGGGTTGAACTGCAAACGCCACGGACCCTGAATTTCCATGACTGGCCTAGTTTCCACGAAGTTTTCGTTCTTGCTTTCCGTTGTCTGGTTTGGCTTGCCCGGTTTCCGGAACACGACAAATCCGCTTTGCCAGGGTCCAAACTTCAGTGGAACAATGGTGCGACCATTTTCCACACGGAATCGCGGCAAGTCGCGTGCCTCACCAGTCAACGGATTCCACCACTCGGGAAGATATCCGGCGACAGCGAAGCTCGCCTCGACGGGTGCCGTCCCCTCACCTTGGTGACTGATGAACCAGAATCTCATTCCGCCATCCACCCGCAGATGTGAGCGTAAATCGGGGCGGGGCCCGCCGCCCGTCGATTCGTATTGGAAATCAGGAACGTGACCCGCTCTTTTCATGCCCTCTTCCAGTGTCATGCCGGAGAGCACCCGCCCTTCCCCCAACGCGCGCTCCGATGGCAGGCTAGGCTTGGCGTCGGTGCCCCAGATCTCGTCAATGAGTCCGGCTATCTGGTGGTCGCATTCGGGATAATTTTCCAAGCTCGCCGATCGCCGGGGCGGCGGATTGCCGATCAGCACTGCCCCCGCCTTGACCAAAGACTTGATCTTCTCCAAGGCCTCAGGGCGGACAGGGTCGCCGTTGAGTTGAAGAGCCGAAAACTCCCCGCCGAACGGGAGCGCCAACTTGCCGCCTCGAACGGAAAGGTGATCCTTAAGCAGCTCGTCGGTCAACCGCGCCACGCGAAAAGTCTCGCGATAGGTCAAGGGGTTACTTTCAAATCGGATCGGATAGCGCAGCACATCGAAGGTTGGTCGCCCCGTTTGGAGCATGAATTGATTCCGCGCGAGATAATCGTGCCATGCACGAGCCATCGGCCACCAGGTGAGATGCCGGCTGAGCTGCGTGCCCCAGTAACCCATGGTCAGCCCCGGTTGGTAATGGTCCGAAAACGGATTGTGCACGAAGCAGTGCATGAAAAGCAGGTTCACCCCACGAGCAAAGGCATCGTCGCCACTGCGCTTGAGGATCGACGGTGTGTTGCGCCATGCGCTGTCATAGGACTCCGCAGTGAATGCCTCGGCCCAAACAATCGATTGGCCGTAGGTGCCTGCTATTTCCGGAGCGTTTCCGTAGCGCTGACCTGACTGCCCGCCCTTGCAGACCCAAAACTCCTCGCCGACCATAGTCGACCGGCCGCCGGCCGTCGTCCAATCGAGCGGGATCATGAAATACGGCTCCGTCATCCATTCTAGCTCGTTTTCGTCTGCGAGCTTGCGCAAGGCTCCCTGAAAGCGTTCTGCCCACAGCTCGGAAATCGTCCGCAGCATGTCGTTCTTGAATCGCTCGGTGAGTTCCGGGGATTCGACCACCGCCGAATCAGGCAAAATCCAGGCCGGCAGCCACGGAACGCAATCATACCCCCGGCGTTTCTTGAACTGTTCCCGGAAATCAAGACCGTAGTCCTGCCAACCGGTTTCATAACTATCCGTTTCGAATCCGACGAACGACTTGTATCCCTTTGCCTTCGCCTCGCGCTGGATCCGACCGACCATGCCGTCGAACACCAAACGCACCGCCTCCGGATCCATTCGATCGGATTCCAAACCAAGGGCCTCGGGTGGGGCTGGGTGGTTGATGCCATTTTCCGAAACAAGGCAAAAGCGGCGGATGATCCATTTCCCTTGGGGCGCATCCCAGATCAGCCGGCCATGGGCGTCGAGCTTGTCGGACAAATCAACCACCCGATCCAGTGGCACGGGCCCCCCCGGGCCAAGGTCCGGCGTCGCCAGCACCGCTTCGTCGCGGAAAAAATTCTCCTTTGGCTGAGGCAGGAGTTTATGAGCGCGGTTCCACTCCGGGACGGTGTTGCCGCCGCTTAGGATCGGATGCGGCGGCAGCTTCGGCAGAACCTGGTCGAACTTCTCGGGACCCGCAACCCTGACATTCGTCACCACCAGTTTCTTGGTTCCCTTGTCCGAGGGCACCCAAGGACCACCTACATGTCCCCAGCCCGGACAAGTTAAAACTGCCAACTGCATCCCCAACCGGTCGCATTCCCCGATGGCAAAATTGAGGAGCGCGAACCACTCGTCACTCAACACCTTCACCTTGCCCGGGTAGTCGCGAAACGACCACTGATGCGGAAACGGGCATGTTTCCGGCATCTGCATGATCAACACGCGGCCGATTCCCTGTGCGGTAAGAGCCTCGAGATCCTTGGTGATGCCTTCGCGGCTGATCATTCCCCCCATCCAAATCCAATAGACTCCCGCTCTTGCGGTGGCAGGAGGATTGAGGAAGTCGGCCTGCCGCTCGGCGGATTGTGCTGCTGCCGACGATGGCAGCGTCGCGAGCAGCAATGCGGCGTAAACAACGATGTAAAAAGATATTCGGTTCATATGAGTATTTTCTATATTTGCTTAAATATCAAACACGGCTGGGTCATATTGCGTTTGTTTTTCATCCTGCTATGTTCGGAATTTCATAAATAGGGTCAAGTGACTCATTTCACCAATTTTATCAGTTTTTTCAACTCGGATTCATGCTTGGCATCCTTACTTGCAGTAAGCACTAGGCGACTCACCGACCCAGGGTGCCCCATGCTCAATTGTTCTGCGATCCAATTGTTTTCTGTGGCGGTTCTTTTTCTCAGCAATGCGGCGATCAGCACCTTCGCCCGATCTCCTTTTCGCATCCCTTCAAGGTCTTTCCTTTCGCTGGAAACTCCCAAGGCAACCAGCGCTTCCACGGCAAGCCGCACCGCCTCCCCATGGTAACAGTTTAGCTGTTTTCAGGTCAGGAGGAATTGCTGAAAAGAGCCGCCTGGGCTTGTGTGGCGGTGCCGGTTAGAAGATTTTTTGCGACTCAGACACCATCCGTTTTATCCTTTGATCGAGTCGCACATCATCGAGTGGCTAAGTCAGCGATTAGAGGTGCAAAAGTAGGTGGCATTCGGCAATCGATCTGATCTCCCTTAACGAGTCGGATAGGGAACCTGCGTAATTTTCCAACCTGCGGCAGTGAGACCGGCGCTCGTCGCTGGGGAAAGTCGCCCGGTGTGGATGAGGACCTTGGGAGCGGTGCCGAGGTCATCGCGTTTGGCAAAGCCTGCCACTTGCTCGGTCCAAGTCACATCATCGACCGGGGCCGGCACTTCAAGCGTGCCTGTTGCCGTAAAACCTGCCGGGAGACGGCCGAAAACAAAGAGTTCCTTGTAGTTCGCAGCGCCAGTCTGTTCGCGCTCTTGCAGCATCGAGAGCGCGGCAACGAGGAAATCGGCCTGCTCCGGAGTAGCGCATGAATTCGCGAGTAGGATCACGCGGCCGCGGCCGGCAGCATTCGGCATGGCTTCAAGTGCCGTGACGATGCGGTGGCGACGGGTGGTGCTCAGGCTGGGTTGAATTTGGAACGCTTGGATATCTTCCGAATTCAGCCCCATCGCCACGAGTGAACGGTTGTCGCGCAGAGCGAGTTCGCCTTGAGTGAGCGCGTAGGTTTCCGCGGGGATTCCGACCATGTTAGTCGCTGCCACCGCTGCGCCAGCGACAAAGCGGAGGGGAAGTCCACCCGCGAAGAATGCCCAAGTGACTTTGTCCATTTCCTCCTGCAAGCGGACATTGTCCGAGTAGGGATCCACGCCAAGTTCGCGGGCGGTGGCGAGTTTCGCTTTCTCGAAGCCGGCGACGTTCTTGGCGACTCGGCCGATGCCTCTGCCAATTTCTTCGGAGCTTGCCTCATGCCCGGATTCTTCATTTTCTTTGATCTTGTTCACACCGCGCTCGATGGAAGCACCGACCTTGCTGAAAAAGTGACCGACGGTTTTCGGGACTTTTTTGACCGATCCGACCGGATCTTTGACGATGTTCGACACCGCATCGATCGGCTGGGTCAGCGAGCGCTTCAGCCCTTCGGCAAAAAGATCGCCCTTCGACGTCTCAACCAGCGTGCGGATGGCATCGGCCTCGATGATCCGGCGCTTCACTTGAGGCACGCCAATGGCTTCAAAGGTGCCGAAATCGGTGTCCACCTCGAAGTGCGCCATGAAGCCGTCGGTGAAGGCTTGGTCGCGAACTCGGAAGGTGGGGCCGCGCATGAGTGCGGGGGAAAGGAGTTCGGAGGAATTCAGCAGCACGGGTTCTTCGTAGCCAGTGGGTGCTTGAGCACACACGGATTGATAGATTGCCACGGCAAGGACGGCGGGAAGTTGGAGTGTTTTCATGAAGCTAGAAGCGAGTTAGAAATTTCAGATGTTGATGAAATAAAAAGCGCCGGAACAGCCATTGCCGTTCCGACGCGTTGAGCGGAATTTAGTTTCTTACAAACAGCAAGCCCGGATCACCCTCGGGCGCGCCGATGAGGGTGAACTGAAGCTTGGAGCCTTCCTTCAGCTCGACTGAGGAGACCATTTGAGTGTCTTCGCTCGAAAGGATGAGTAGGCCTTGTTCGTCGAGGCCGAAGGTGCCTTTCAGCTCCGTAGACTTGCCAGCATTCATGAAGCTCCAGGTGTAGTCTCCCCCGGCGGTCATGATGAAGGTGACTTTGCCGTCCTCGCCACGATCACTCACCCAGGTGCCGACGAGCTTATCCACTGGCACGGGCGCAGGCCGGGCTTGTCGCTCAATCTCGGATTCGCCGTTATCGGGGATGGAGGATTTCGTCAAATCACGCAATTGGCGGGAGATGGTATCGGCCGGTTGCAGTTCGCTGGCTTTAGTGAATTCTTGATAGGCTTTTTCCATAAATCCGCAAACCATGTAGTGATAGCCTAGCAGGAAACGGGAGTCCGCCTTGTCGGGGGAACTCTTCACATAGCCTTCAAGTTTGCGCAGTTGTTCGCTGTAGAGTTCCGAGCCGTTATAGAAGCCAATCATCGTGTCCCAGCCCCAGCCAGGGCCGGAGGCAAGCACCGGATTGAGCACGCCTGCGGCATCTGCATATTTACCAAGGGCAAACAGAATGAGAGCGCGGTATTCGTGAAGTGTCACATCGCCGGGAGTGTGGGTGATCGCTTCGTCCACGGCTTTGAAAGCTGCCAGATAGTCGCTCAGTTTGAACGCTGCGCGTGAGCGCTCGAGCGCTTCGGCAGACTTGGCCTCGGCGTTATCGACAGTTTGATCATCCCCCGAAGGATTCGCAGCTGCGGCTACGGAAATCGGCTGTGTGTAGGTGATGAACGTATTCTGGATGACGGGTGCGGGATAGGGATTGCGGTAGGTCTGATAGCCCATGTCATAAATGAGATTTCCCAGACTCCAGACGCCGATTCCCCACATGAAACCGGATGAGAAACTGCTGTCAGAATACCACCAACTGCGGCGATAGAAGCCGCTATTCCAGCCAAAGCTCCAGTGGCCGTGGTGCCAGCGAAAACTATTGCTCGCGCCCCACCATGGATGGCTTCCCCAGTGGTTCGGGCGGAAGGCAAAGTTGTTATTTCCGTAAAAGTTGTTGTTGATGTTCACACGGTTACCAATGTTGTTGCGATTGCCCCAAACGCTGTTGCTCCCGCCCCACTTGTTGGAGTCCCAGTTGCGCCGATTCGTTGGCAACGTGCTTGGGCGATTGAGTCCGACATTGCGGCCACCGACGTTGATCTTGCCGATGTTGACGTTATTTCTGTCTCCAATGTTGATGTTGCCGCGGTCAATGCCGCCGAGACCCGGGCGGTTGTTTCCGCCAAGTCCTGGGAGCGTGGGTCTGCCATTTCCCGGGCGGTTAGGATAGGTGACCATGCCGGGTAAGGTGCTGGGGCGATTCACTCCAGGGCGCTCAAGGGATGGGCGTCCATCCGGGCGATTGATGTTAGGTCGATCTCCACCGGGGCGGTTCATGCCGGGAGGAAGTCCACCTGGCAAACGGTTGCCGGGTAGCGCGTCAGGTCTGCGGTCCGGTAAGTTTGCTGGACGACCTTCTGGTAAACGGTTGCCGGGTTTAGCATCTGGTCTGCGATCCGGCAAGTTGGCAGGGCGTCCTTGGGGGAGAGTGGCAGGCCTTTGAATCGATGGACGCTCAGCGGGCCTTGCGACTGGCCGAGCCGCAGGGCGTGCGGGGAGGTTTTGTGGGCGAGAGACGGTTCTTGCTTGAGGGGTGGGATTCGGGCGCTCGATTCTGGAGTTAGTCATCGGGCTGCGCTGTTCGGCGGCCGCTCTTGCACGGCCTGCGTTACCACCGCCACTTCGTTGTGCTGCGGCGGCTCTTGCTTGGCCACTGCCACCGCTTCGTTGCGCTGCGGCCGCTCTCGCTTGCCCTCCACCGCCGCCTCCACCACGGTTTGCTGCGGCGGATCTGGCTCGTTCACCACGGGCATCGGCCACGGGAGCGATGACGAAGAGACCGAGCGCTGCGGTCAGAAAAAATGTTAGTAATTTCATAATGGTCTACAGTGGGGAGTTATTCGGCGGCGGGTTCCGGAGCTTGGCGGACGATGCGGAGTTGGGTGTCAGCTTGTTTTTCGCCGTCAACGACCCGGTTAGTGGCTGCCCAGATCAGGGTATCTTTATCCTCGGCAGTGAGTTCTTGGTTCACCGTGACGGTTTCGCCTTCAGCAGTGGTGCCTTCTGAACGAATCAGCCAGCCATCATCGGTAGGAGTCCAGATGCCTTGGACGACTCCGCCGTCGGCGTCGAAGATCCATGAAACGATGCATTTTCTCGCCGCATTCCAACCGATCCGCATACTGCCGGGCTGCGATTCCGAATCGGCAGTGGTGGCGAGGGTTTCTCCTAGGAGAAACTTGCCGGTGGGGTCCCAGCCGATGGCGAGATCGAGCTGGACTCCGTCGCTACTGCGGCTGGTCCACTCACCCTTGAGCACATTTTCCAGATCGGCGAGTTGACCCGCGGCGTCAGTGGCGTCGTCGAGATCCCGAGTGCTGGCGATTTGCCAAATGCCTTTGTCATTTTTCATGAGCACGGCAGTGTATCTGGTGGAGTGCGGTAGCCCACTAACGTCTCCAGAGGGCGTAAGGTGGAAGTTACCGTCTTCGATCGCGAGATTCGGGGCGACCAGCCTCACCGAATCGACCTCGATCGCCATCGATGGCGAATCCTCCGCGAAGACTTCCTCATAGCGGGCCTGAATTTCAGCCCTGCCCGAAGTAAGATCCTTGCCTGCGGTATCAGACATTTCCCCGTCTTCGGTAAACAGCGCTGCAAGAGCGGCCGCGTTCTTATTGTTATAGGCGGCTACGAAATCGGTGGCCGCTTTTTGAAGGCCGCTGATGTCTGGACTAAGCTCCTCAGCACGGACCTGCATGGCGCAGGCGAGGGCGAAGGATAGATAGATGCTAGATTTCATGATGGAGTGGTCGGGAGTGAGATGTTGAGTGACGCTTTAACTTGGAATCAATGGGTGGATTGTGAGGGGAAAGCTGGACGTGAGTTGCCGAGGTAATTTTTGGTTCACCACAATTCAACTCTCTTATTCGTAGCAAGATTTGCGGTTTGCGGAAGTGCTAAAGTGATGCAAAAAACAAAAAATGCCACCTCAATAGAGAAGTCAGTTCAAATAGAATCATGCCCTTTCATCAAAGTCCGTCGCCACTTGTCCGGCGACTCGCCATAGGTCTGCTTGAATACGTTTGACAGGTGGAAACCGGAGCTGAATCCCACCCGCGTGGCGATGTCGTCCAGCTTGGCATCGCTGGATGCGAGCATGCGCCTGGCACGGGTGAGACGCAGGTGGATGACATATTTCCACGGTGCAAATCCCGTCTGCGCACGGAAGTTACGGCGAAAGTGCGAGTAGGCGACGCCCAATTTTTCCGCGAGAGCTTCGATGTTGACGGGTTCCGCATGATGCGTGCTTAGGTAGCGTTCCGCTTCGTTCACGGCCTGCTGAATGGATGAAGGACGCGCAAGGTTCCGGCTAATCCGTGAACAAAGCGCCAGCACTTGCAAGGCCGCGGCCGCGAGTTCGGGCTGGAATCCGTGACGGCCTTGGCGGATGCGCCGGTGGATCGACTCCAGCGTTTCCTCCATCCCGCTATTGATCGCGCTGCTACGCAGGATAGTGGCGGGCGGGAAAGTCTCCGCTGACAGAAGCTCGTTCACCACCGGTCCTTGGACTTCAATCCAGCTTTCAGTCCAGCCGGTCTCAGGGTCGGGACGATAGCGGTGCCAAGCCTTTGGAAGGAGCAGAAACACCATGCCCGCCTCGACCCGGCGCTGGCCGGTCGCACGCGTTTCCAGCCAACCACTACCCGAGGAAATCAGGACGATTTGCAACGTATCGAGCACCCGACCGTGTTCCCAGTTCAACTGATGGTCGTCCGGATGGCGCTCGGGCGGATAAACAGAACCGGCAGCGATGTGCGTGCGGCCAGATGCAGTCACACCCAAGCCCCAACGCCGCAGCTCCGGCGTTGCGGGAGAGTAGTGAAAATAGTTGGTAGCCTTCGAGGACATTTTCTGTATGCGAATGATCAATAGCCTCATTTCCAACGTGCTGGCGATCTGATAGTTCTTCGGGGTGAAAAACACCTCAGTTCGCGTCGGGCTTTTTGGAATTGGTCTGGATACCTATTGGCCGCAGTTCGCGGGCTTGAAGGAGCGGCTGGAGGGCTATCTCCAAGTGGTGAGTGACAAACTCGGACGCCCGGACGTGGAAATCGTGAATTTAGGGCTGATCGACTCGCCGGAGAAAGCGATGGACGCAGGCCACCAATTCCGCCGCGAGGATGTGGATATTATTTTCCTCCACGTCACCACCTACGCGCTTTCCTCCACCGTGTTACCGGTCGTGCGGCGAGCGAAGGTTCCCGTCATCATTCTGAATCTAGCACCCGAGGCGGCGATCGATTACGCGACATTTAACCAAATGGGGGACCGCACGGCGATGACCGGCGAGTGGCTTGCACATTGTTCCGCCTGCCCAGTGCCAGAGATCGCCAACGTCTTTAAACGCTCCGGCATCCCTTTCGAACAAATCACCGGGATGTTGCACGACGATCCCGAGTGCTGGGACGAGGTGGACGCTTGGATCGATGCCGCCCGTGTCGCGCATGTGATGTCGCACAACCGCCTTGGCCTGATGGGGCATTATTATAATGGCATGCTCGACATTTATTCCGACACCACCCTTCAGTGCGCGACCTTCGGTGGACACTTGGAAATCGTCGAGGTCGATGAACTTGCCGCCATGCGCCGGGACGTTTCCGATGCCGACATCGCCGCACGTGTCGTGCATTTCCGCGAGCAATTCGATGTGCAAGACGATTGCTCGCAGGAGGAACTCGAACGCGCCGCCCGTACCTCTGTGGCGCTGGATCGCTTGGTTGCGGAGCACGATCTGGGTTCTCTGGCCTATTACTACATGGGCACCGGTAACGTGGACAACGAGGATGCTATCAGCTCAATCATTCTCGGTAATTCGTTGCTAACAGCACGCGGCATTCCCGTCGCCGGTGAATACGAAGTGAAGAATGTACAAGCCATGAAGATCATGGATAGCTTCGGCGCTGGCGGGTCGTTCACCGAATACTATGCGATGGATTGGAATGAGGACGTCGTTCTCATGGGGCACGATGGACCCGGGCACATCGCGATCGCGCAGGGAAAGACCAAAGTCCGCCCACTCAGCGTCTATCATGGCAAGGTTGGCCGGGGTTTGTCTGTCGAGATGTCGGTGAAACATGGGCCTGTCACCTTGCTTTCAGTGGTCGAGACCTCGGGCAGCCTCAAGCTGTTAGTCGCCGAAGGGGAGTCCGTTCCAGGTCCGGTCCTTGAAATTGGAAATACCAACAGCCGCTATAAGTTCAGCATCGGTGCCCGGCGTTTTACCAACGACTGGAATGCCCAGGGCCCGGCGCACCACTGCGCGGTCGGCGTCGGCTGCCTTGCCGGGAAAATTGAAAAGCTCGGCCGCCTGCTTGGCATCGAGACCGTGCGTGTTTGTTGATCCACTTGATTCATATAGGAAAAAAACCGCCACAGCCTGAACGAATCAATCTGCGGCGGGTCGTATTCAGGAATCTGGCGATTTCTTACTCAGCCGGGGGTGCTGGGGGCGCTGGGGGCGCTGGAGGTGGACCCTCCGGACCCTCCGGACCCTCCGGGCCGCCGGGGCCGCGTTTCTCACCTGGGCCTCTGCCACCCGGTCCAGGTCTCATGCCAGGAGGCGGGAGATCCTCGCCGGCATCGCGGGCAGTTTTGATTTCCTCAGGGCTGAGCTTACCATCTTTATCGGCATCGTATTTCTCGACTAAAGCCAGTCGCTTAGCTTCCCTATCGGCTTTCAGCATTGCCTTTTCATCGTCGGAGAGCTTGCCGTCGCCGTCTTTGTCATACTTGGCAAGCATCGCGGCTCTGCGTTCCTCAGCCTTGGCTTGCATGGCGGTCCTCATGGCTGCTCTCTCGTCGTCGGAGAGTTTACCGTCCTTGTCGGTGTCGAACGCTTCGAGAAGGGCAGGAGGCAGTTTGCGATTTGGACGATCCGGGCGATTTGGCTTATCTTGGGCTGCGGCGAAGGCGCAAGTCCCGATGAGGCTACCAAGGGTGATCAATAGGGTTGGTTTCATGATGTAGTTTCGGTTTGAGGTTCTGAGGCCATTTTGCGGTCTCGTCTGCTCCGTCAAACCGCAGTTTTCAGAAAGAGTTGCGCGACTTGTGACGAATGAGTTGCCACACCCCCCAGAGCCGTCTTGGATTCTCTGGAGAATGGCCGATACTCCGACGCCCGCAGCCCAATCCAAAGCGCTCGTCTTCGTGCGCCGTAGTGCCAGCACGCTCTTCCTCTGGGGGCTTGTCACGTGGATTTTTATGAGTGGTCTATCATGGGCGTTCCTCACGCTGATGGGTGGATTGACGCTTAAAGCGATGCTCGAGTATTTCCGAATGCTGCGCGGCGCGTCGATCAAGTGCTTTCCGCTGTTTGGAATGATCGTCTCGGTAGCATACTGCGCCTATCTGTATCTGGGGTTTTTGCGAGGCGAGAACTCTATCCCAGAGAATTTAGACGCGTTTGCGATTTTCGTCGTCATCGCCGGTTCATTCGCGCTTCAAATGCGAAATCCAATCCGCGGTATCGAGTCACTGCAGTCCATCGCCGCCACCTTGTTTGGATACGTCTATATTGTATTTCTTTTTAATTTCACGGCACGCGTGACTTTCCTCATTCCAAGCACGAATCAAGCGCAGGGTATGGTCGGAAGTTCGGGGGCATTTCTGCTACTTTGGCTACTGGCAGTCACAAAATTTACCGACATGGGCGCCTACATTGTCGGCTCAATGGTGGGTCGCCACAAGATGATCCCCCATGTCAGCCCAGGCAAGACATGGGAGGGCTTCGGTGGTGCCTTGCTTTTCTCACAGATCGCGGCGTGTGGGCTCTACGCGTTGTTTCCCGTGCAGTTGGCTTTTTTCAAGGAGTGGGGTCATGTGGTTTTCCTGGGGTTCATTCTCGCCGTGCTCGCCGTCATCGGCGACCTCGCGGAAAGCGTGGTTAAACGTGCGCTCAACGCGAAGGACTCCGGCAAGATGCTGCCCGGGATCGGCGGCTCGTTGGACCTCATCGATAGCATCTGCTTCACCGCTCCAGCACTCTATTTCTATCTGAAATGGGTTCTCCTCCCCTCCCCATGAGCACTCCGCCACGCAAACGTCGCGTCGTGCTTCTCGGCTCTACCGGCTCCATCGGCTGCTCTGCGCTCAAGGTCGCTCGGGAGCTGCCGGAGGAAATCGAAATCGTCGCGCTCGCCGCTGGCAGTCACATCGAGAAACTCGCCTCTCAAGCTCGGGAAACCGGTGTCCGGCATGTGGCGATCTACGATGCGGAAAAGGAATCCGCATTGCGAGAATTGTTACCTGCGGACGTGCAAATCCACGTCGGCGCGGAAGGCCTGCTAGAACTCGCCACCTTGGCCGACGCGGATGTGGTGCTGATCGCCATCGTCGGGACTGCCGGGCTATTTCCCGCACTCGCCGCGATCGAGGCGGGCAAGGATCTGGCGATCGCCTCCAAAGAAATCCTCGTCATGGCGGGAGAAATCATCACTGCCGCCGCCGCCAAACAAGGGGTAAAATTACTTCCGGTGGACAGCGAGCACAATGCGATTTTCCAATGCCTCGACGGCCATCGCGGTGGCGGGACAGAGGTCACCCG
>JANPAU010000026.1:0-9266 GCA_031430055.1 Akkermansiaceae bacterium
TGAGAACTACAGTGATGGTCCGCATACCGAATTGCTATTGATCGACTTTCTCGACGAGAAGGAATGCCCGCTGTCGAAGGCGCAGGGATTTATTGTGCCGCTCCGGTTTGAGCATCCGCTAATCATCTATGAGAAGCAACTCAGAGGTAGGCAGTCAGAACGAGAGTTCGAGATCGAATATCCGAGCCTCGACAGATGGCGTCCGCTAGTAAAAGAATCAAGAGCAGAAGTCGTGGATGGCAACACCCACTAGCCCTTTAGCTCCCGATGTTTTCCCGTAACTATAACCTCAACCCCGCGTTCAACGTTGGCTCCCGCTAGTTGGGTTGCCATCACTTTTGACGTTCTCTCCAATAATGAAAGTGCGAGCAATGACGCAAACCGTAGGGAAGTCAGACAGCGGAGGTTCGTTTGTTGCAACCACGCTTGTGATTCCTTTTGGCGGCAGTGTTGAGCTTGAACATAGTGACATTATTATCCGCACATTTGGCTACCAGACCCGAATCACCTTACCGAACTATGTAGCATTTCGATTTTACAGTTGGTGGAGCGTTCTCAACTACCGGGTTGTCGTAAGGCACAATGGGGCGTATCGCGCGGTGGACTTTCGTGGACGCCATCAATTTAAAGACCCCATCTTTTTTGAAGATCTGGGATACCGCGTCGAGCGCGTCGAGAAGTTTTGGAGGCGCTCGTCAGACGAGCAAGATGAGCGTGATTATGATTTAGACTTTTCGACCTCATAATGAAGAAAGCGGGCGCTGGGCAATCCACTACCCGCCCCGAGTCGGAGTCGGAGGGTAGCGAAAAACCTCAACCTAAAGCGGAGGGGCACTCCCGGTAGCGGGTGTCAGGCCTCGTTGTTCTGCCACAAAATGAAGACCTTGCTCGCTACACTTTGACGGCCGAGCAACGAGGCGTCTTTCTTCCGAAGCTTCAGGAGGTGGTCGGAGTTCAGGGTGAGATTGATGGTGGAGCGTTCTGTCACTTCCCCATTCATGGGGTGCGGGTCTATGCAGGTGATGCGATCATTTTTTATTCAAGCTTTTGCTGGAAGTGCAGCAATTTCGCACTCAGCTAGGTTTATAGTTTGTGCCTGCAAGAAGACCATGCGGCCGTCGATCCCGGCATCAATTGTGTCCCTCTTGCTCTCGGTATTGGCATTTTTTACTGTGGTCTTATACTTTCCATCTGCGTGAACTCAATAATCCAAGAAGGCAAACCCCAAAAATAGGTTTGAGCGATCGCCTCAAACCTATCGGTTGTTGAACGAGTCCGGGTTGCGACTTGGGCGCTGGGTTACGCTGGATGCGTTTTTATTTTTGAACTCAGGGTCAACCACTTAGGGATGGCCTGTCGGCTGATTCCTGGATTTTTGGTGTGGCCAGAGCGACTGGCTAGGTTTTCTCGGTAAGACTCTTTCATTCTCTGTTTCAAGCCGGTTTATCCCGGCGCTTTCCCTGACCCGATTCACGCGTTGCCAGCGTCGCAGGTGCGAAAGATACCGACCCCGGAGACATACACCTCAGACATACTGACGGCAGATGGGGCCGTCAGTATGTCTAGTGGCTCTTGTCAGACTTTTCATGAAACTGGAGAATCGTTCTTGAACGGGTTCTTCAGCCATTCTACCGCTTGGGTGTATGGATATTATCTCGCAGCGCACCGTCGCGTGTCGCCCCCCGCTTTGAAGAGTTTTTTGTTCGCTCTTTTTACTCCTTTATCGATTTCCGCGCAAAGCGTGACACCTGTCGCAACGATAGGCGAGGCCGCACCCGGTGGTGGGACTTATAGCGGGGTCGAATATGCAGTGCCTCTCACCACGCCTGATGGTAGCGTTTCTTTCCGAGATTCAGCGGTGCCAGATTTCGTCGTCGGATTTCCGGGAGCGTTTGCTCGGCTAAACATTCAGGAATCTACGATTTCTGGCTTGGTTCTGGCTTGGTTCTGGCTTCGGGCGAAAGTTTAAATCTGTCCGACCTCACCCTTCTCAGTTCGCCAGCACCCGGATCTTATTTCGTTCGAGTAGGTCTTGCACCGGCCGCTGCGGGGCACGTCATCATCAGCGGCACGGCAGGAAATTTCACGAAAGTCATTAAATCAGGCGAGACGCTGCCCGGCACCACGACTCAGTGGTCAGCAATCCGTTCTGCACCCAGTGTTTTCATTCCAACCACCTTGGAGGTGACTCGTGCCGGACAGCCTGTAATCAACACGATCACTGCAGATGACTCGATGGGACACGTTGGTGTCTATCGAAACAGCGCTTGGGAGGCTACTCAGGTGATCGGCATGGACGTGCCCGGTTTCCCGGTTGGAAGCCGCTTCAGACCTGTGAACGGTATCAAGCCAAAAGCAGGAAATAGCCATGGCCAGTTCGTCATAACAAACACAGTTTTTGACGGCACCTCGAATTCCTCAGCCTCTCTTGGACAAGCTGCATTCTTAGGGCAAAATGGCTCACTTCAGATGATCATGAAGGATCGTGATATTCTTGCAGGCGACTCTCGCCGGACGTTTATGCCCACCGTGTCATCAATCAACGACTCGGGGACTGCTGCACTGTCAGGCTTCTATCAAGGGGCTGAAACTGGTGCCGGCTGGGTCTATCGTTGGTCAGCCACCGGCGGAGCGAGTAAAGTCATCTCAGCAGGTGATGCGCTGCCATCCGTTGGCCCGAAGGCGATTTTCCATGGATGCAATACGTTCCAGCTTCCCCTGATCAATAATTCGGGTGCCGTTCTCTTTGTTGGAAATGTCGATATTGCCGGCTCTATTGGCTCTTCACTTGGGCGGCGCGCCACGCTTCTTTATCAATCCGCGCCGGGTGCGCCGATTCAGAAAGTCGCCCGCGCAGGGGAAACCGTCACGGGCTTACCCGAGAGCTCTGCACTTATTTTGAGTAATAGTGATGTTCTAACCTTCAACGATGCAGGCCACATTACTTTCACCTCGCTCACGGCAGCGCCTCAGACATCCACCAGCCAGCCGATTGCGTTGTTTGGCGGCTTAGCTCCAAATGTGTCGGTAATCGCCCGGGTAGGGACACCACTGAATGTAAACGAGCGGAGCGGGTCATCCGTTTTTGCGAGCATTGTGAACTTTCCAAGTTCCCAGCCGAATCGGATGACGGGCGAGTTTGGCAGCACCCTGAGTTCATTAGGAGATATCTATTTCCGCGGTGCGTTTGGTGTGAATGACGCATCTTTTGGTCGAAGCACCGTCTTTCGCGCCCAACTCAGCGGCACCCAGTCGGGGACTCTGAGTCCCCAAGTCATCTCATTCCCTCCGCCAAGAAATGTCGTCGTATCTGCCCCCGCCATGGCGCTGGCAGCGACCTCCAGTTCTGGCTTACCCGTGACGTTCTCGCTCGTCTCAGGCCCCGCCACACTTGCAGGGAATACGCTGAATTTCAGCGCAAGCACCGGGCAAGTCGTCATCCGAGCAGACCAAGGCAGAAACACCAGTTTTCTAGCAGCACCCACCGTGGAGTGGAAGTTCAACGTGGTCGCCTCGGCAGCGAATTTGCCGTATGTCGGCCCTGCACTCCTTGTGCCACTTGCTTTACCGGGGAACCCCGCGCCCGGCGGCGGAACCTATTCGGGTGTCGATTCCATTGGCCCTCTAGTCACGGCAGAAGGAGAAGTGACTTTCAACGATGCGATCACCGCGACTGTCATCAACGGCGAGGCGACTCAAGCCCGCTTGAATCTTTACCAAAGCACCGTCACGGGATTGGTGCTTAATTCAGGTGAGCAGCTTGATTTGGTGAATCCTACGGTTCTCAGCCATACGACAGGCGGAAACTATTTCCTGCGCGTCCCCATCACCTCCAGCACCTTCCCGCCGCAGGAAGCGCTCATCACCGGCACGCCGGGAAACTTCTCGAAAATCCTCCGGACGGGTGACGTTCTACCAGGCACCACCTCCATCTGGGCCTACAACTCAAGCATCTCCCCGCAGCCACTTACGACTCGCGGCGGCGCGCCCATCGTCTATGCCACCAGTGCAGATGGACTCAGCAGCCACGTTGGAATCTATCGGAATGGTGCATGGGAAAACACCCAAATCATTGGAACCGCAGCTCCAGGGTATGGAAGCACTTCTAGATTCGCAGATCCAAATGTGACTGCTGCCAATCAAAGCGGGCAGTTCTTATTTCTGACTAGACCTCAGCGTGCTTTTCCAAATTCAGGATTTTATGGGCAAGCACTGTTCCTCGGTCAAAACGGCAATAAACAGCTCATCATCGGCACCGAATTAAATACAAACATCGTTGGGGACACTCGTGGAATTTTAAGAGTAGCAGCCCACTCGCTCAATAGCTCAGGCACTTCCCTTGTCTATGGCGACTATACCCCCATCGCTGGAAATACGAATCAAGGTGGCTTCCTCTACCGCTGGTCGTCTGCGGGAGGATTCTCCAAGGTCGCTGTCCGTGGAGAATTGCTTCCCGGTATCAACTCCACTGCTAAATTTTATGCCGCCAGCCGTGAGCCGCTCATCAATGATGCAGGTGCGGCGCTATTCTTTGCATCCGTCGATTTACTCGGGACAGGGGTAAATTACAACGAAGCGCTCCTCTATCAAGCGGCACCGGGCGCGGTGATTCAGAAAGTAGCAGTCACGGGCGAGTTCATCCCGGGATTCGCTTTGAATGAAACCTTCTCTCTGAATGGTATCGTATCACTTCATTTCAATGAAGCAGGACAGTTTTCCCTGTTTACTACAAATAACACGAATCTCTTCGCCGGGACTGCGCCTAACATCGCTAGGATTGCTGGTGTATATAACACCTACATCGAAGGACTTTCTGGCCCGAGGTTATTCAATGGATTTCCCTCGTTCTATTTAGAACTCACTTCCCCCGAGCTACATGGCGTCGCGGGAGAATTCGGTGCTAGAATCAGTAATAATGGACTCATCCCCTTCCGCTCCAGAGTTAGCTTTCTGGGTAGTAACGATACCGGAGTCTTCGTGGCCAAGCTTAGCAGCCTCCCACCCCCAGCTCCAGTTGCACAAACGATCACGTTTACCCCACTTACGGACCGCCTCATCAATAGCACGTTCACGCCAGTGGGCACCACTACCTCAGGATTGCCTATCAGCTACCAAATCATCTCAGGACCAGCGAGTATCAGCGGTGGAAACATCACGACTACTGGAACTTCTGGACTTGTCACCGTCCGTGCAAGTCAGGCGGGAAATGCCTCGTTTCTTGCTGCCTCACCGGTTGATCGCACCTTCCGTGTTACCGCAAACGCTTCAGAACTCGCCATGACAAACTACCTTGCCGCCGCCAACGTCCCACCCGAAAACCGCCTGCCCAACCTCGATCTCGATGGCGACGGATTGAGCAATCTCTTGGAATTCGCACTCGGTGCCGCACCACTCATGTCTGATATGCAAGTGCTGCCCTCAGTAAAAATTCTCAACGGTCAATTCTGTTTCACCTACACACGAGCGCAGCAAGCGAGCATCAACTACAGGGTTACCGCCACGCCAGACTTAGCAAACTTGTGGAGCGACAGTGGCGTGGATCAGGGAACTGTTAGCAGCAATGGCCTAACCGTTGCGAGCATTTCCGCCGCAGCTTCATCAAGATTCTTGCGACTTGAGGTGACTTTGAAGCCCTGAACCTTTGAGCCAATTCATCGTGGCATGAATCGAGTCAGGTAACGCATTTCAACAAGCGCACCCAGCACCGGAAATTAAGATATAGCTCGCACTGAACTCTAACTCGGCAGCAGACCCTTCACCGCCTCGCGCTCTTCCTTGAGTTCGTTGATGGTGGCGCCGATGCGCTCTTGGCTGAAGGCGTCCACCATGAGGCCTTGCACGATTTCCCATTTCCCACCTTCTAACGTACGGATCGGGAATGAAGTCATGAGACCCTTTTCAATGCCGTAAGAACCGTCCGAGCAGACGGCGACGGAGTGCCAATCGCCGGTAGGAGTGGGGGTGATGAGGCTCTTCACCGTGTCCAGTGCAGCATTCGCGGCAGAGGCTGCGGAGGAGGCACCGCGAGCTTTGATGATGGCGGCGCCGCGCTGTTGCACGGTGCTGATGAACTCGCCGGTGAGCCACTCGCTATCCGAAATGACGTCTGCCACCGGGCGACCATCGATCTTGGCATTGGTGAAATCTGGATACTGGGTGGCGGAGTGATTTCCCCAGATGGCGAGGTTGGTGACCTTGGACTGGTGCACGCCGGCCTTCTGCGCGAGTTGGCTCTTGGCACGGTTTTCGTCGAGACGGGTCATGGCGAAGAAGCGGTCGCTCGGCACGCCTGCTGCATTGTTCATGGCGATGAGAGCGTTGGTGTTGCAGGGATTTCCAACGACGAGCACGCGCACGTCCTTGGCGGCATTGCGGGCGATCGCTTGGCCTTGGCCGGTGAAAATCTTGCCATTGATGCCGAGCAGGTCGCCACGCTCCATCCCGGCTTTGCGCGGCACGGAGCCGACAAGCAGGCACCAGTTTGCGTCCTTGAATCCCACGTCGAGATCTGCGGTGCCGACGACTTCGTTGAGAAGTGGGAAGGCGCAATCGTCGAGCTCCATGATGACACCGGCGAGCGCGGGGAGACCTGGCTCGATTTCGATCAAGCGGAGATTGACTGGTTGGTCCGGGCCGAAGACGAAGCCGGAGGCGATGCGGAAAAGGAGGGCATAGCCGATCTGGCCTGCTGCGCCGGTGATGGAGACGGTGATAGGAGCTTTCATAATGGTATTTCTAAAGAATCGGCGGAAGGCTAAGGCGTCCGGGTGATCAAGGTCAACTGACAAGCAAGATCATCCATAACTTATTGGAAAATAAAGAGTGCCGCCGGCCGGACTCGAACCGGCACGCCATTACTGACAACAGATTTTAAGTCTGGGGTGTCTACCATTCCACCACGGCGGCATCATTTACGGTCACTTGGTGCAACCGGGAAAGGAGTAATGCTTAAAGTTGAGAACTCGTCTAGCACTGCCTGATACGGAATCGATATTTTTTCGGTTTTCTCGGAATCACATTACCTTCGCTTTCAGAACTCCGTCGGAAAGAATCCTCGCCCGGAGACCTCCCCGAAAAGCGGACGCCAGAAAATTCTCAGCCCCGGGAGCAACGGCTGCATCCATCCAGTAGCAAGGTTTGCACTCTTCGCTGGCTTCGAAATCAACCCCTTGGAAGCGAAAACGCTTGCCGACCCATTTCGCAAGATCGACACCCTGCACAATCAGGTTTCTGCGGAAAACCGAACTGGACAAATCGGGTTGGGAAAATTGTTCGCGCACTTCTTGCACGACGGCGGCGTCTAAAAATGTCACCTGGCCCTTGTAGTCTGGCTTGCAGCCGAAATATCGATCGCCGCGGAGCCCCATGCCCGCGACGCACTCCACGCTGGCGAGCGCTTGGATGCCGTGTTCGAGGCGGCTCTGGCCGTGGCGACTGCGGAAGTCATTTCCCGGGGAAATCCAGATTTCGAGCAAGTCGGCCTGCCACTCGGGAATGAACTCCCCCACCCTGCCGGTCTCGGCGGATTTGTTGTCTGGGCCGACCCATTCGCTGCGACCGTCGGCGTAAATTTCTTTTTTCCAAATGGGCAATTCATATTTCAGGCGCTCCATAATCGCACGTGTGCCATCGAATGCAGCGGCTCGGTGTGCCGATGCGACGCCCACCCAGACGGCGGCATCGCCGATCGCAAGTGGGCCAGTGCGCTGCACCGCTTGGACTGCTAGAAGTCCGAAGCGGGTGGCTTCTTCTTCGAGGATCCTCTGGCCAGTTGAAATGGCGAGCAATGGATAAGCTTGATATTCTAACTTACTTACTGCTTGGCCGGCATTGTGATTTCTTACTCGCCCGTCGAAAGTGACGACAGCACCCGCCGCCGGATTGTCGAGGAGAGTCACCAGCGATGGGATGTCGATGGGCTGACTGGCGAGGGAGAACTGGACGAGCGAGGGCATGATGGAATTTCTAACCTCCTGACATCGGCGGGAGGAACGCGATCACCGAATTTTCTAGCAGTGAGTGATCCCACGAGACAAACTCATCATCCACGGCAACGCGGAAATCACTGATTACAAGGCCTAGCAGGTGCTTGCCATCCAGTTCAGCATAAAGTTCACGCGGTGTGTTTGCGGTGGATGCCACCTGTTCTTCTGCTAGGCCACGGCGCTCCGCGAGAAGTCCGAAATACAGGATGGTGAAAGTCATGGTGCCTTGGCGGATTCCCAATCCTGTGGGGTGTTGGCGTTATCGAGTGCTCGCTGGGTCACGGGGACAAGGAGGCGACACTCATTGCGGATAAGAACTTTCCTCGGGCAGCGGAAATCTGCGGCGAGAGCCTCTTTTAAAATGGGCAATGCTGTGGCGGCATACATGGCACAGAGCGGCTCTGGTAGCCCGTCGTATTCGCTGCGATACGCAAGAAACGGATCGTCTGGCAGCGAGGAGGAAATCAAATGCTTCAGCGTGGCGAGGTCGAGCCGTGGGAGATCACAGGCGATCACGAGCCAGTCGGACTCGGGATAGAGACTCATGCCGGAAATGATGCCCGCAAGCGGCCCTTGGCTCGCACCTTCCGGATCGCGAACGATTTCCTGATCATCGAGACCCGCTGGGATTTCTTGATCATGACGCAATGATAGAACGACGGATTCACAGCCAGCATCCCGCAGTAGATCGCTGCAACGACGGGCGAGTGAGCGGCCATCGGGGTGGATCAGCTCCGCCTTGTCCTGTCCCATGCGGGTGCTGCGGCCTCCTGCGAGGACGAGTCCGTGGAGTGACTTTTTTAGCAATGAATTCATGCGTGGTAGTCGCCGGACTTGCCGCCGGTTTTGGAGATGAGCCGGAGATCTTGGATGCGGATGGCTTTGTTCATGGCCTTGCACATGTCGTAGACCGTTAGAGCTGCGACGCTGGCTCCGGTCATCGCCTCCATCTCGACGCCCGTTTTTCCAGTGGTGGAGACTTCGCAGCGGATGATAAGGCCGGTGTCGTTGAGGGTGATCTGAAATTCACAATTCTCAACGGGAAGCGGGTGACAAAATGGGATGAGTTCGCTGGTTTTTTTCACTGCCATCGTTCCAGAGATGATCGCGGTTTGCAACACTGGGCCTTTCGGTCCTTGTAGCTCGTTGTTTGAGAATTTCCCGATGATTTCCGCACCGAGTTCTACGTATACCTCGGCGATCGCAGTGCGGCAGTTAGGTGATTTCGCGGTGATATCGACCATGGAAGGCTGTCCTTGGCGGACATGGGTAAAATCGGAA
>JANPAU010000027.1:0-10652 GCA_031430055.1 Akkermansiaceae bacterium
GGCGTGCGCAGCTCATGGCTCATGTTCGAGAGGAAATCCGACTTGGCGAGATTAGCCTTCTCCGCGCTGGCCTTGGCCTGCTCCAGTAGCTGGTTCGTTTCATTCTGGACGGCGAGTAGTTGCAAGGTTTTGAGATGCACCTGATTCTTGAGTTGATGCTGGGCATTCCGATAGAGTAACCAAGCGAACACGAGCGCCAGCCCCACCGTGAGGAGGCTGGCGATCACGAGGACTGCGAATAGATACTGTAAATTCTTTTGAAACTGGACCTCGTTTCGCGCCCGCGCAGCTTCTTCGATCTGGCTGAAGGCACTCATTTCTTCTCGGATCAAATCCATCAGCCGCCTGCCCTCGCCTCGGGCGACCATTGCAGTCGCTGCTGCCGTGTCTTGCTGGCGCCGTAGCTCGATGACTTGCGCGATATGCGCCAATTTTGCAGCCATCAATGGCACCACGTTGTCTACGTGCGCGTGCGCATCAGGGAGCAGGGTGAGCTCCCGCAATTCCTTCAGGCGACCATCGAGACTATCGCGCACTTTCAAATAGGGCTCGAGAAAAGCCTCATCCCCGGTGAGCGCATAGCCGCGCATCCCAGTCTCCGCATCTTTGAGATCAGATAGCCAGTCTTGTGCATGGACGATGACTTCATGGGTATGGTGCCGCGTCTTCGCAGTATGCTCGATCTGGCCGTAAGCCTGGAACAAGGTCAGCGCTCCTAGCCCCACCAGCAGCAGCGCGGCCGCCAGCGTTCCCCAAATTTTTAGAGGGATTTTCAAACGCCTCCTTTCTGCGCGTGCTCCAGCGCGACGGCGAGCGTGTCCATGAATTCATTCACTTTGATCGGCTTGGTGAGATAGCGGAAAAATCCAGCTTCCAGACCCTTCTCGATGTCGCGTGGGATGGCATTGGCGCTCACCGCCACGATGGGAATGTGCGCGGTGATCGGATCGAGATGAATGAGCTTCATCGCCTCGATGCCACTGATGCCGGGTAGATTAATATCCATCAGAATCACATCTGGCACATAAATGCGGGCAAGATTGATGCCATCCTTGCCATTCTGCGCGGTGAGTAGACGCAGATCTGGGCGGCGGGCGATGAGCTGCTCGATAAGTTTCAAGTTTGCAGGATTGTCCTCGATGTAGAGCAGTAGCCGACTATCAGGTCCCGGCGCGATGGGAATCGGTGGTATGGAGGGATTCACAGCGGCAATGTATCCCGCATGAGGGCTCGCATCGCAGAGCAGCTCGATCCAAAACACGCTGCCCACACCCACGGTGCTCTCTGCACCGATTACTCCGTGCATGAGTTCCACCAGCCGCTTGCTGACGACCAGGCCGATGCCCGTGCCCTCTTCACCGCTAGCCTCCCTGCCGAGTCGGTTGAAGGCCTGGAACAACTGCGCCAGCATCGCGGTGGACATTCCCAGACCCGTGTCCCGGACGCTGATGCGCATCCGCCCATCGGCACGAAGTGCACAATCCACCACCACGGTGCCACCGGCTTGGTTATACTTAATTGCGTTAGAAAGAAGATTGATCAGCACTTGCTTCAAGCGCGTGCGGTCTGCCTTGATATAGCATGGGGCGGAAAATGTCGGGAACGTCATCGTGATGCCGCGTTTCTGCGCCTGCGGATCGATCATGGCTTGGCATTCGATTAAGACTTCCGGCAGCGAAACGGCTTCCAAGGAGAGCGTCAGACGGCCGGACTCGACCACCGATAGATCCAGAATTTCATTGATCAGCTCTAGCAAAAACCAGCCCGCGTGCAGGATTTGATCGATGCTCGCCTTCTGCGCCGGAGTGGGTCCCGGCGTGTCCGACTCAATGAGCTGGGCGAAGCCGAGGATGGCATTGAGCGGCGAGCGCAACTCATGGCTCATGCTGGAAAGGAAATCAGATTTTGCGAGATTCGCCTTCTCCGCGATGGCCTTCGCAGTTTCAAGTTCCAGAGTGTTTTCCTGCAAGACCTTGTCCCAGCGCTTGCGTTCCGTCACATCCCGGGCAGCGGCGAAGACTCCCTGAAGAACGCCATCCCGGTCATGAAACGTAGTCGCATTGTAAGAGACGACTGTCTCGGTGCCATCCTTGGAGAGTGCGGTGAGTTCGTAGTCCGTCACTTTTCCTTCCCCAAGCACCTGCCGGATGCCCTCCTCGGCCCGCGCTGGATCCGTGAAGTAGTTTTTGAAAAAACTCCCGATCAACTCATCTCGCGAGAGACCCGTGAGCGCCTCCATCTGATTATTTACATCAGTGATGACTCCAGACGGATCGGTCGTCATGAGGGCATCAATGTTAGACTCGATCAGAGAACGAGTATAGAACTGCTGATCGCGCAGACTTTGCTCAAGCTTGACCCGCTCTTCCTCCACCTGCATCCGCGCCGTGTTATCCGTGCCGATGAGAAGATAGCCAATGATGCCGCCCTGGTCGTCCCGCAAGGCCGTCACTGAGACCACCGCCGGAAAGCGGCTGCCGTCCTTGCGGATGTAAGTGAGTTCGTAAATATCCTCGATCCCGCGAGAAGCTTTGAAGACAAGTGCCTCGAAGCCGGGCGTGATTTGTGTGCCAAGCTCGTGACTCAGCGCCAGCGCCCGGGAAATGACTTCTTCGGGATCAGAAATGTCCGCCGGGGTGATCCGGTTCATCACGTCTGCTGCCGTGTAGCCCAGCATCCGCTCGGCACCGACGTTGAAGAGCTGGATCACCCCCTTCGCATCCGTGGCGATGCTAGAAAAGTTCTCGCTCTTCAGAATCGCGTTTTGCAAAGCCCCGGTGATGAGGTGAGCTTCGCTGCTGAGAGAATCGGTGGTGATCTCGGGATTGAGAGATGTGGAATTCGTAGGGTGAGATGTCATTGTAGCGTGGGTGCCAGTAGCTAGTTGAGAGGGTGTCAGTTTACCCGGATCAGTCTTATGGGGTATTACCCTACTACGCGACAAGTATCCGGAGATTTAAAAATGGGCAACACACCCCATAGGAAAGTGATGCGTGGAGACCGAGTCTAATGCTGCTCGTGTGGTAGCCAACCCATCACACAACATGCCTAACAAGTAAAAAACTAATAACCGATCACTCCAAATGAACCGCGCCGAACCCTCACTTGTGCACGAATGGAACACCTCCGGGACGACCTCTGAACGTCGGTCCGCCTACACTTGGCCATCGGTCTCCACCGAGACGCCGAAAGCGCTTCCTCAGACGCCAGAACCTAACAACGAGGGTGAAAGCGATATCCAAAATAACGAGAAATCTACTCAACCAAATCAAGAATCATGAACCAACTGCTAACAGAAAACGACCATTCCACTGGAACCTCCACTCTCCTCCGTCCCACCCGCGACATGGTCCGTTCCCGGACCCTTCAGCTGGCAAGCATTGCAGGCAGGGGAGCCCACCAAATCAAGCAAAGTGACTATGAACAAGCGAAGCGAGAGCTGACGGGTGAATCAGACTTTGATCGGCAACAGGCGATGCTTGACGCTCGGTGGGGATGATCGGTGATTCGCATTTTACCTATCCCATGATCGCAGCATTTATATTGCCATGGTCACTAAAGCAATGGGCAAAATCAAACTATTCTACTAGAAACAAATACAATAACTATATGAACACAAATGAAATAACATCAAATACCTGCAACGCATTGTTGCGTGGAGAACTATCCGCTATTGAAACCTACACTCAGGCCATTACGAAATTCGGCACCAGTGAGGGAGAAGGACCTTTGGAAGGTATCCGTGCCGACCACTTAGCCAGCGCAGAGTCACTTCGCAAACTTGTCGGGGAATACGGCGAGGAAGCATCCACCAGTTCTGGAGCTTGGGGCACCTTCGCGACAAGCGTCGAGGGAGCCGCTACTCTACTTGGGAAATCGCCAGCCTTGCTGGTCCTTCAGCAAGGAGAGGAACATGGCATCAGTCAATATGAGGAGGCCCTTAGAGACGAGCAGCTCAACGAGGACGTCAAGAATCTCATTCGCAATACTCTGCTACCCGCGCAACGAGAACATTTGGTCGCACTGGAGCGCTGTAAGATGAACGCGGCTTGAATCCAATATTAATTCATTCACCTCAGAGAATATCTCCCCGCAACAATAACCAACAACAACAGTAAAAATAACGACCATGAAAACAATCCAAAGAAATATCCTTATCTCCCTAGTTCCACTGCTCACTCCGCTGAGTGGCTTCGCGGAAACGCCAGAGAAAGTAGCACTTGTCGCTCCGCTTTCTAGTACTAAGGGCACGGTAAACGCATGGCGTGCCTCGCAAGTGATCGGGCAGAATGTCAAGAACGCCGGAGACGAAACCATTGGCGAAGTAAAAGATCTTCTTGTTGATATGAAATCCGGCGAGATCCACGCCGTGGTTGTTTCCGCAGGCGGTTTCCTCGGCCTGGGTGATGTTCTCACTGCCGTTCCTGTATCCGCACTTCGGTTTGACAACGAGGCCAAGGCATTCAAGACCAAGCTGACCAAGGAGCAACTCGGAAAGGCACCTCAGTTCAAAACCACGTCATGGCCCGACTATAGTGATGTTGCAACCATCCAGGCGATGCGTTCCTATCGTGACTCCATCGGCGGCGAAGTCATTGAACCCGACAACTCCCACAGAATGAGAAGCCGGAGAACAAGGGTGGCCTAATCCCCACCGATCAGGGAAACAGCGAGAAAGATGTACAGATCACCCGGGATATTCGCACTTCTATCATTGACACAGATCTGTCTTTCAACGCCAAGAATATAAAGATCATCACCAAAGACGAACACGTCGTTCTAAAGGGTGTGGTGGAAAACGATGACGAGCATCAAGCAATCCTAAAGCTCGCCAAGGATCACGCCAACGCCGCGAAGATCACCGACGAACTCGAAGTCAACGCCAAGTAAGTGCCGCAAACTTCCACTCAATTAAAACACTAACTCACCAAATCAATGAACCATAAATCAGTATATGCCATCGCTACTTCGGAAGGCCACGCCAATCGGATTGTCGATAACCTCACCCGTGCGGGATTCTCTTCGAACGACATCTCCGCTCTTTTTCCAGATAAGCGCACGACGCACGAATTCTCACATGAAAAAAACACCAAGGCACCTGAAGGAGCCGTGACCGGAGTTGCTGCCGGCGGTGTGATCGGTGGTGCCTTCGGGTTGCTAGCCGGCATCGGAGCATTGGCGATTCCAGGCGTGGGCCCGTTGATTGCGGCCGGCCCACTTCTTGCCGCACTCACTGGAGCAGCGGCCGGTGCCACCGTCGGTGGCATCGCCGGTGGCTTGATCGGCCTCGGCATTCCCGAGATCGATGCCAAGCGTTACGAAACCCGTATCGCTGAGGGAAATATCCTTATCTCCGTCTATGCCGAGACGGGGGACGAGGTGGACCGGGCAAAGGAGATCCTCAATGAGGCCGATGCTGAAGACATCTCGGTCACATCGACCCGTGAAGTGGCAGAGAGCACTCGTTCTTAGCGCGGTTTTAGTTTCTCCTGACGCCCGACGACAGCCCTCACGATGTGAGGGTTGTTTTCTTGTGAACGGATAGAAGAATATGAAGAATTTAAGTTCGGTGTCCCGACTGCAAAAATAGGGTTTTACCCCATAGCGCTATATCGTGGAAGTGGTAAGTTCACCGCGTTCACCCCCGTGAAACAAAACCAAAAAACGGTCGGTCGTGAAATTCGACCTGGTTGTGGCAGATGTTATTAATGGCATGACATCTGCCACAACCTCTCATTCTCTTCACTACAAAAAAACATAAAAATAGACGATGAAAACCATAACTAAAAATGCATCCTACGGTTGCCTTCATGCGTGGGCAGTCCTCTTAAGAAACAAATTTTAATCACCTGCGACAGGAATTTTTCCTCTTTATTGCCACAATCCGTGGCACTGAAACAAAACAACACGAAACACACACGTATATGAAAAACAAGACACTACAACTGAACAAGAAAACCCGCCTGACGCTCGCCATGACAGGACTGATTGCAATCACCAACTTCACTGGAATTGCCAACGCTGAGAACGCGAGCAAATACGGAGCCGCAGACAAAACTGGGACCACAGAGGCGAATGCCAAAACCGGCGACATCGTAGCCGTCGCCATGGCTTCGAGTAAGTTCACCACGCTGTGCGCGGCGCTGAAGGCGGCTGGGCTGGTTGAAACCCTCCAAGGCAAGGGGCCGTTCACGGTCTTCGCCCCCACGAATGACGCCTTCGCCAAGCTGCCCAAAGGCACACTTGACGACTTGCTGAAACCTGAAAACAAGAAGAAGCTCGCCGCGATTCTTACCTATCATGTTCTACCCGACAAAGTCATGGCGGAGGATGTGAAGACGATGCAAGCAAAGACCGTCAACGGCCAGAGCTTGGACATAAAGGTCGAAGGTGGCAAGGTCACGGTGGACAAAGCCAAGGTCATCACGACTGATGTGGCTGCTAGCAATGGCGTCATCCACGCCATCGATACGGTACTCATGCCTCAATGATATTGCATTTGCACGAGTGGATGGCAATCCGGCCTCCACTCGTGTCTGTGGGCCGTCTGTGGCCACCCTAGCAAACTGTAAAATACATGAACGATCCACAATTGGAGAAACTCCACGGACTTCTCAACGAGTTCAGCACTGTCATTCTCATCACCATGGACAGTCTTACTGGCTGCCACGCGAGGCCCATGGCCGTGGCGCAAGTTGATGAAAATACCGATATATGGCTTTTCACATCCAGAGACTCAGCAAAAGTTCACGAAGTCCAAGCCGATTCACGAGTCCAAGTGCATGGCCAGAACGGTTGGACAAGCTGTGTAATTTTCGAAGGACACGCGACAGTCGTGGAAGATCGTGCCACAATTGCTAAACTTTGGAAGCCCTCTTTCAAAACATGGTTTCCTGGTGGTGCAGAAGATCCTGACATCGTATTATTAAAGATCGCTGGAATGCGTGCAGAATATTGGGACAACACGGGGACCAATCGATTTCGCTATATCTATCAAAGTCTGAAAGCATTGGTCAGTGGAACCACACCGGAAGTCAAAGAGGGCGAACAGCACGGTAATGTGAGCCTGCCTGGGTGAGTGCTTCTCCATCAACAAGCAGATTCTCCCATGAACACGCAAACGCCTGAAATCCGTATCGGTCAAGGTTCGACGAAATTGTCACGTGCAGAGTTTGAGCACCGCTACCGGGCGCAGTTTAGCGATCCCGCCTTTGATGCAGCTAAAGAAGAAGTTGGGCGACTCACAGCCATCGCGTGGGAGGCCTACGACGACGGTCGCAAAAGCCCGCACACGCGGAAGGCCGGGCCGGGGTTTGCCGATCCGGAGCACGAACTTTCGCTTGAATGGCTCCAGACGCGAGCGGCCATGCAGGAAGCTCAAGAGCGCTTCGAAGATCACGATGGTAAATCACGCATTCTCCTCATTTCCGCCTCGCCACGCACCGATGAGACGTGCCCCAGTGAGATGGCTAAGACATTCCGCATCACCATGGAAGTGCGCAACTTGGTCGAAAAGCATAGTGGATTCGAAGTGGATTTCCTCGATCTCAGCCAGATTAATTCTGAATACGGTCGCCAAATTCATCCCTGCAAAGCGTGCGTTTCCACCGCCATGCCGCTCTGCCATTGGCCGTGCTCGTGCTACCCGAATCACTACATGGGCCAGATCCACGATTGGATGAACGAGCTCTATCCGCGCTGGGTCGCCGCGCATGGCGTGATGATCGTGACGCCGGTCCATTGGTATCAGGCACCGAGTGTTTTAAAGCTGATGATGGATCGCCTCGTATGCGCGGATGGTGGGAATCCTGATCCCACGAGCACTCACGGCAAGGAAGCGGCCGAGGCCAAGGCGATTGAACTCAAGGGATGGGATTTCCCACGGCATCTAAAGGGTAGGATTTTCTCGGTGATCGCTCACGGTGACTCATCGGGTATCGAAAGCCTGCGTCGCAACCTTCACGATTGGCTGACGGACATGGAACTCGTGCCCGCCGGAGCTGCGGCGGTCTTTGATCGCTACATCGGCTATTACGAACCCTATGCTACCAGTCATGAGGCGCTGGATCGGGATACGTCCTTCATGGCGGAAGCGAAAAACGCCGTGCAGACCCTGATGGATGCTGTAACTGAAATGCGCAAAGGCCGCCAGCCGCCGGGCGACGATCTTGAATCCCCACGACCGAAATAACTCGATGAACACACACACGACTCCGAAACAGCTCGCCGAGAATCTCTGGATGCTCGCCTATCCTTTGAAAATGCTAGGTGCTGATTTGCATCGCAACGTAACGCTGATTCGCCTCCGCTCGGGTAAACTGGTGATTCACTCCACGGCTGCATTTTCCCCAGAGGACGTGTCGGCGATCCATGCATTAGGCGAACCCGGCTGGCTGCTGGACGGCATTTTACGACATGACACTTTCGCCTCGGAAGGGCGCCTGGCATTTCCAGCGATTCCCTACCTCGCTCCCGATGGATTCTCGGAAGTGGTCGGGTTTGCTACTACTCCGATTGTGCCCGCTCCGATTGAGTGGAACGGTGAGCTACTCGCATTGGAGATCCAAGGTGCACCAGAGGCCCGCGATACCGCCCTGCTCCACGTTCCATCACGCACGTTGATCCTCACTGAGCTGGTCTTCAATTTTGGCGGCGATGAACCAATTTGGACAGAGCTGCTCCTGCGCGTGGCCGTTGGCGGAGCACATCATCCGGGAATGTCGCGGCCAGTGAAGGCCGGAGTGAAAGATCAGGCAGCGTTCCGGAGTTCGCTGGCGACGATCCTCGGATGGGATTTTGACCGCGTGATCGTCGGGCACGGCGACGTGATAGAACACGACGGCAAAGCAAAACTACGCACTGCCCTTGATGCAGCAGGATTTTCACTCTGATGAATCCTGTTATCGAATATCCTAACTTTACCCGAAAATGAAACCTATCAAACCTCTGACCAAAGAACAGATTCACTCTGGATATACTGACCCAATATGTGGCATGTCCGTGGATCCCACCATGGCTCTCCACGCCGAGCAAGAAGACGAGACCTTTTAATGGTAGGGTTTTTCCCCATTGTTGACCCGTCCAGAAAAATGAATCTTTGCGTATTGTCCAATGCGGAGAACGTAAGTTGGCATATTTCCTAGACCCTTCACTCTCGGCGCATTCGAAAAATACATAGCTCATGAATCATTCCACCAATTCCAATGTCATCATCGGCTCGAAACTCGCCTTAGCGATGTCCGTGGCCATCGGGTCTCCCGTCCGGCGTCCCCTCGGGACCGTATCCAACCGCAAGAGCGTGGAGTTTAGAGAAATGAACAGGCGCTGCGAGGAACTCAAAATCAGAAGCCTGAAGCTGCTGGACGGGTTGAAGGCGGAAGATGCCCGGATCGCCTTGAACGCGACCAGCATGAGAAGGTCGGCGAGCCGCGAGGCGACCAAGCGCATTGGCAAGGCGGTTCGTAAAATGATGGAACAGCAGGCCTCACTGCATTCCACAATGGAGAAGTTGCTCGACGCGATGATGCAGCAAATCGGTGGCGACAAGACTCCAAAATTACCTCTATCTGCTCTCCCATTTTCTCAGTATAATAATAGTCTAGAAAAAAGTGATGCACCATCTTCGTTCCATTTCTGAGGTTTGGTTTAAGAACCAGTTCCGGTGTCCCTACTGCAATGAATCCACCGAGCTGGAACCTAGGAAAACCGTCCGCCTTTCACACTCCCGCCGATCCCTGACAGATTAATTCCGGAATCGCGGGAAAAGCAGGGTTTTTACCCATGGCAATTACTGATAAAAGAATCACATCAGCGGAATCATTGGCAACTATTTCCAATGTTATTCTCAGCGCATTTATTGTCGCTTCACTCTATTTCGGGCGTGAGCTACTCGTGCCGTTAGCGTTGGCGGTTCTATTGACGTTCATTCTAACGCCGTTAGTAGCGCGCCTCCAGCGGTGGCTTGGAAGGATCGGAGCGGTGCTGTTTGTGGTAATGATGATGTTCGCAGCCACGGGGGGCGTAGGTTGGGTTCTGACTCGACAGACCATCGACCTCGCTAACAAACTGCCGAGTTACAAGGAGAACATTCAGTCGAAACTTCGGTCGATCCCGACACCGAACCGGGGTCCGTTTTCCAAGATCACCAAAGCCATCGAGGAGCTGAAGAAGGATCTCCCCGGCAGCGAAGCGAACGCCCCGGCACCTGGATTGGGGACGGGGATCACCTGGGGTGCATCTGCCAAAGTGAGTCAGGTCGAGATCGTCAATGGTGGGGACCGGCGGCTTGAATTCATGCAGGTGGTCCTGACTCCCGTTCTCGGGCCACTGGGCACCGCTGCGCTGGTTCTTCTGCTGTTGATTTTCATGCTCCTTGAGCGGGAAGATCTGCGGAATCGAATCATCAGGCTCATCGGCCAAGGACATATCAGCACGGCATCGCAAGCCATGGACGACGCCGGGGCGCGGGTCTCGAAGTATCTGTTGATGCAGATCGTGATCAATGTCACCTACGGCATTCCTGTGGCCATCGGATTGTATTTCATCGGCGTACCCAACGCGATCCTGAGGGGATCCTTGGCGACCGTGTTGCGTTTCAACCCATATCTCGGGCCATCGATCGCCGCCACCATTCCCATCCTGCTCTCACTCGC
>JANPAU010000028.1:0-1783 GCA_031430055.1 Akkermansiaceae bacterium
GAGCATCCGGTCCAGCGAGGCCCGGCTGGTTTTCATACGCGAGGCCAGTTCGGTCTTGGTTACGTGCTCCTGCTAGAGGATCTGCTGGAGTTGGAGGAAAACCACACGCTTGAGCGGCAGCATTTCCACCTCGTGAAGGATTTCCTCGCTGGCGAGGAAATCGCGAAAGTCGCTGCCACGGTGGGCGTTTTGAGATGCTGTTGGTTTCATTGGCTGGATCGAATTAATTTCTGAATTTCATCGTGGCTGCCGAGGAAGAAGAAAACCAGCTCCGCCGGTGTAGCGATGAACACAAACGCCAGCCTGTCACGCAGGCCGACACGACATTCAAAAATTGTCTTGGTGAGGCGGCGGATGCCAATACCGGAATGCCCATGAGGCCGGCCCCAGCTTTCAAGAACCTGATTGATCGCGTCGCCGATTTCCTGACGCTCAGACTTCGACCGGGAGCGGATTTGCTCCAGCAATTCCTCAGTGACCCTTGCCTTCAAAGAGGGCGTCGATGTCTCCGGTGAAGTCGTGGAGAGTGCCTTCTTTGCGGGCTTTTTCGATTTGGCCATGGGTTCGTTGTTCGAATTGATCCAATTCCATCGCTGTCGTTCCGTATTCGCGCGTCGCGTAGTCCATGGACTCCACTGCGACGGGACGGAGAGCGACGATTTTTCCATCGACCACGATTCCAATGTCGTCCCCCTTGAGCGCCCGGCGCAGCAACTCGGAGAGATTGCCACGGGCAGCAGTTGGGGTGAGGGTCAGCATGCTCATGGCGGAAAAATGCCGCATTTCCGTCGCAGATGCGAGCAGCATTTTCAGAACTTCCCAATCCAGCATTTCACTCCATTCAAAAACTTTACGCCCCTCCGCGCCCTTTGCGCCTTTGCGGTAAACTGTTCTCCCGCCAAAACGGAATTTGAATGTTCATCGGCGTGCCGAGAGCTGATCCCGAATCCATTCCGGTGAGCGTCGCAGATCGAGCACCGCAACGACCTGCCGCGTTCCTTCCACATCTCGGTAGTATATCGCATAGGGAAATCTGGACGAAAGGGCACGGAAGTAACCCAGATGAATCCGGTGTTCGCCAAAGTACACACCGAGTCGCCGGATTTCGGCGATGATCGAATCCCTGAAATACAGACCGACGCCGTCTTCGATCACGTTGTAGAAGTCGATTCCTCGCTCAATATCGGAAGCTGCTTCCGCGAGAACGAGCACCTTCTTTTTCATCGGCTCATCAAACGGGCTTGGAGTTCATCCACCGAGAGCCAAGTCGCCTTACCGGATTCGATCATTTCAGAGCGTTCTTCCAAAACCTTGCCGTGCCAATCGGGCGATGGATAGTCGATTCCTTCCTTGGAAAACGATTCCCACAAGAGTCCCATGGCTTCGACCCGTTCACTCGATGACATTCGGGAAATTTGCTCCATCACCAATATGCGTGAAATTTACTTTGTGGTTTGGTCACAATCAAGCCTCTAAACACCAGCCTCAAAAACTTTGCGCCCCTCCGCGCCCTTTGCGCCTTTGCGGTCAACTCTTCCCTCGCCACAATCTCCGCATGTCCGCCCCGCTCAGCCCCAAGAATCTCCCTGCAAACCCCACCCCGGACGACATCCTCAACACATTCCTCGACTACCTCAGCGCAACGACCACCAGGAAGAAGCCATCCTCGAACTCTTCGCCGGCAACAACGTCATCCTCAACACCCCCACCGGCTCCGGCAAATCGCTGGTCGCCCTCGCCCTCCAGTTCAAATCCCTCTGCCAGGGCCGCCGCTCCTACTACA
>JANPAU010000029.1:0-7919 GCA_031430055.1 Akkermansiaceae bacterium
CGCATTTCATAGAGGTGGTAGGTGCCGCCGATGATCGGCTCGAACTGGATTTCCGCCTCATAAACCAGCTTGTTCCAGTTGAAATGGTCGATAGTCGCGAGGTAGGTCTCGCGGATTTCCTTAAGTTTCTGCTGGAGATCGCGCTCGACTTGGGAGATCCCTCGGGATTTGAAAGAAGTCAGATCATTCGGGATGATCGGCGGGCTGAGGGTGGATACGGGATACGGCAAAAATGCCCGCGATGGCTTGGTCTCTGGCTCGGACATAAGTTAATTTGTAAGTGTCCTTCGCTCAAGAACCTACACCGGGCAACAAAAAATCCACATCATCACCGATTTCGACCCGCCCTATGAAACCAGCTCGGCTCGCGGCGGACGCACGGCCACTTCATCGCCGAGGCTCAAACTAAGCTCCGCGAGGTGGCGGCGCGAGAGTTCGATGTCGAGGAATTGGCCGTCGTCGAGCTTCACCGTTAGGCTACCAATGGGGCCTGCGGAAAAAAGATGGTGCACGCGGGCGAGGGCGTCGGTGGTAGGATCAAATTCTGCGGCGAACAGGACTTCGATTTCGTGGGGCCGGACGTAGCGGAGGTCTTTACCGGAGTGGAGCTTGTTGACGTTCCCGAGAAACTCGTAAACGAAAGGGCTGTGTGGGTGGTCATAAACCGTTTGAGGTTTTCCGACTTGTTCGATGCGGGCGTTGCGCATGACCACGACTTGATCGGAGAGTTCCAGTGCCTCTTCTTGATCGTGAGTGACGAAGAGTGTCGTGAGGCCGATTTCGTCATGAAACACGCGCAGCCAGCGGCGAAGGTCTTTCCGAACTTGGGCATCGAGTGCGCCGAAGGGTTCGTCTAGCAGCAGGACTTTCGGCCGGATCGCAAGGGCGCGGGCAAGGGCGACTCGCTGGCGCTGGCCGCCGGAAAGCTCGTGAGGACGGCGGCGGTCAAGGCCTTCGAGTTTCACGAGTTTAAGGAGTTCCAGCACACGGTCGCGAATCTCGGTTTTTTGCGGACGGGCAGCGCGGGGTAGCACACTGAGGCCGAAAGCGATGTTTTGGGCGACGGTCATGTGACGGAATAGGGCGTAGTGCTGGAAGACGAAACCCACGCCACGCTTTGCGGCGGGGATTTCACTAACATCCTCGCCGTGGAAGGCGATTTTCCCGGGCCCGGGATCGGCGAAATCGAGGCCTGCGACGATGCGTAAGAGCGTGGTTTTCCCGGAACCCGACGGGCCGACTAACGCGGTGAGCGAGCCGTCCGGCACTTCGAGTGAGATATTCTCTAGGGCGGAATATGCGCCGAAGGATTTACTGATAGACTGGATGGAGATGGACATGGTCAGTGTTTGTTCTGGGAGGAATGGCCGGTGAAGTGCTCGATGGCGGTTTTTAAGCTGAGGGTGATGAGCGCGAGGAAGGCGAGCAACGTGGCGCAGGCAAAGGCGGCGCTGAATTGGTATTCGTTGTAGAGGATTTCGACGTGGAGCGGCAGGGTGTTAGTCTCGCCACTGATGTGGCCGGAGACCACTGACACAGCGCCGAACTCGCCCATGGCACGGGCATTGCAGAGTAGCACGCCGTAAAGCAAGCCCCACTTGATGTTAGGCAGCGTGACACGCCAGAAGATGTGCCAGCCATTTGCGCCGAGGGTGACGGCGGCTTCCTCCTGATCGCTGCCTTGGGATTCCATCAGTGGAATGAGTTCGCGTGCGACGAAGGGAAAAGTGACGAAGACAGTAGCAATGACGATGCCTGGCAGCGCGAAAATGATTTTGATGTCATGCTCCGCAAGCCAAGGACCGAACCAGCCTTTCGCGCCGAAGAGCAAGACCCAAACCAGGCCAGCGATGACCGGGGAAACGGCGAAGGGAAGGTCGATGAGTGAGATGAGTAGCGAGCGGCCGCGGAATTTGAATTTCGTGACCAGCCACGCGGCGGAGACGCCGAAGAGCGTGTTGAGCGGCACGGAGATCCCAGCGGCTAACAAGGTGAGTTTGATCGCATCGAGCGCGGCTTCCTCATGCAGTGAGGCGAGGAAAACTTCCCAGCCCTTGCGGAAGGCCTCGACGAAAACGGCGGCGAGCGGCAGCAGCAAAAACAAGGCAAGAAACCCAACGGCGATGCCGATGAGGAGCAGGCGGAGCAGCGGGGATTCAGTAGTGACGGAGGAGCGGGACATAAGGAATTAGCGGTTCTGCCAGTTGAGCCGGCGCTGGAGCAGATTGATGAGAAATAGCATCACGAAGGAGACCATCAACATCCCTGCGGCGATGACGGCGGCGGCCTCGTATTTGAATTGTTCCAATTGCGCGACGATGAGCAGCGGCAGAATTTCGGTCCTCATCGGCAGGTTTCCCGAGATGAAAATGACTGAGCCATACTCGCCAATGGCGCGGGCGAAAGCGAGAGTGAAGCCTGTAATCAGAGCTGGGATGAACATCGGAAAAATCACCCGCCGGAAAATCGTCCAGCGGCCCGCGCCGAGGGTGGTGGCAGCTTCCTCGCACTCGTTTTCGAAGTCTTCCATCACTGGTTGCAAGGTCCGGACGACGAAGGGAAAGCCAATGAAAGTTAGTGCAATAAAAACTCCGAGCGGACTGTAGGCGGCCTCGATTCCCCACTTGGCCAAGGTTTCTCCTAGCCAGCCGTTAGGGGCATAGATCGCCGTCAACGTGATGCCGGCGACGGCGGTCGGCAAGGCGAAGGGAAGGTCCACCATCGCGTCCAGCAGGCGGCGCCCGGGGAAGCGATAGCGGACCAAGACCCAAGTGACGAGTAGGCCAAAGACTGTGCTAACAGTAGCCGCCGCCGCGCTTGCGCCGAAGGTCAGCTTGGCGGCCGCGATCATCCGCGGAGTGGTCAGGATGGACCACCACTCGGCGGGTCCCAAACTTGCGGCCTTGAGGAACAAGGCCGCTAGGGGGATGAGAATGATCAGGCTTAGATAGGTGATAGAGAACCCCATCGAAAGCCCGAATCCGGGGATGACGCGTTGTTTGGACATGGGTGGTTTGTTTAGCGGTTGCCGTAAATTTGATCAAAGGTGCCACCATCGTCGAAGTGGGTCTTCTGCGCCGTGCTCCAGCCGCCGAAGTCTTTGTCGATGGTGACGAGGTTGATTTTGGGGAAGTTCTTTGACCACTTTTCAAGGGCCTTGGCATCGCGGGGGCGGTAGAAGTGCTTGCCAGCGATGTCTTGGGCCTCGGCGCTGTAGAGGTAGGTGAGGTAAGCCTTCGCGAGTTCTTCGGTGCCGTGTTTTTTCGCGTTTTTTTCGACTACTGCGACCGGCGGCTCGGCGAGGATACTGATGGATGGGATCACGATCTGAGTTTTACCGGGGAATTCTTTTTCGATCAGGTGCGCTTCGTTTTCCCATGATAGAAAAATATCGCCGATGCCGCGTTGGGCAAAGGTCGTGGTGGAGCCGCGGGCACCGGCGTCGAGCACTGGCACGTTCTTGAAGAGCGCACCGATGAATTCCTTCACCTTCGCCGGGTCACCGCTGAATTTGCGTTCGGCGAATGCCCAAGCGGCGAGGTAGTTCCAGCGCGCGCCGCCCGAGGTTTTCGGGTTGGGTGTGATGATCTTGACGCCAGATTTAATGAGGTCGCCCCAATCCTTGATGCCCTTCGGATTTCCCTTCCACACGACAAAGACGATGGTGGAAGTATAGGGCGAACTGTTATTCGGCAACTTGCTCTGCCAGTTTTTGGGCAAGAGATTGGCCTGCGTGGCGATGCTATCGATATCGCCGGAAAGGGCGAGGGTGACGACATCGGCGCTGAGGCCGTCGATGACGGAGCGCGCTTGCTTGCCGGAGCCTCCATGAGATTGTTTTACCGTGAGGGTCTTGCCGGTTTGCTGTTTCCATTGCTTGGCGAAGGCGGTGTTATACTCTTGGTAGAATTCCCGAGTAGGGTCGTAGGAGACATTGAGCAATTCGTCCGCGAAGATGCTGGAAGCGAGGAGTGATGAGAGGATTACGAGTCGTTTGAATGTTTTCATGGATATTGATATTTGAGTTGAATGCGAGGTTGATATTAGAAGGAGAAGCGGATGCCGGTGAGCAGGGTGTATCCGTCGTAGGAATCGCTCTTCTCGTGATCGAGCCATGCCCACTCGGCACCGGCCATGAGCTTGAGCTTGTCACCGTGGATGAAGTATTGGACTCCGCCGTAGATGGCATTGTAGGAATCGCCGAGACCTTTGTGGGTTGCGACCTTACGCTCGTATCTGGATTGGCCCTGCACGCCGAGCGGGCCGTCGCTGTTCGCATAGGAGTAGCGACCGACGAGCTGGAGTTTCTTGGGAATGATGTCGTATGACGGCTGGATGTAGAATCCGAAGACGTTGCTGTTGTTTCCATCCCCGCCGCTCGCGAAGAACGCTTCGATGACGGCGGCGGCGTAGCCTTCCTTGACGGAGAAGGTGGTGGTGACGATGTCGTCGTATTTGTTCATCTCCAAATCCTCAGCGTCACGGTTGCTGTGCAGCCAATCGAGACGGAAGTCGGCTTTCTCGAGATCGATGAGGTGTTTAAAATCATATCCTGCGCCAAGGCTGTAGGAGACGCCACCATTTAAATCCCCAAACTCGCCGTCACCGAACGAACCAGTTCCGCTCGTGTTGTTAGGCGTATCGTTCGAGTAGACACCAGCTCGCCACGAGAATGCTGCAGTGGTACCTTCTACGGTGAGCGCTGTAGCTCGGTTGATGCCGAGCTGGTTAAAAATCTGTGAGCGCTCGAAGGTGGGCTGGGTGTTCGTGGACTCGAGCCAGTCGTTTTGAGCGATCAGCGGCTTGGTTTTTCCTGCCGTGATACTGAGCCATGATTTTGGTTTCCAGCGGAGGTAAGCATCGACGAGACCATCATAAAAGTCGTCGAACTGGTCGTTGCTCTGGAAGTCGACTCGGGCTTCGAGTTTTTTGTCGAGGAGCTTAGCATCGAAGCCTAACCGCGAGCGGCGGTCTTCCCAATGACTCTGGCTTCCTTGGTCCGCGTCGACGTCCCAGTATTGCCCCTGATAGCGGCCGCGAAGTTTGAATTCCTGGAGATAGGGATTTGTATCATCTTTGTAGAGGGTGGCGTAGCTCCAAAGCTTTTCGAAGGTGCTGGGTTCGACGAATTCGGTGAATTGATCTTGAGCGGTCGCGAGCATTGGCAAAATTGCGATGGCTCCGATGGTAGTATTACGGATTTTCGGTTGTTTGTATCGTTGTGTTGTTTTCATGGATGTCTGCGGAGCGTCCGCGTCCGGTTTTCCGGTGAGCTTTCGCAGTTGTTATTTGAGGAAGCCCCCGGGTGTGCGGTAGGCGTGGGAGATCTGAGGACGCAAAAAAAGAGACCGACTGGAGGCGAAGGATGATCAAGCGCGAGCCACGGCGTAGATGACGCCGGGATTGGTTTCGCGCTGGTCGATTCCTCCGGTGGTCCGGTCGGTCTCTGGGAGCGTGGGCGGGATGCCCGTTAGAGTGATTGAGTGCTATTTCTGGCTCGGGACAACTTCATCGCGGGAGGCGACGAAGCGGGTTTTCTCGATGCTTTCGACTTGAGTCACGCGGCCGTCGTGAACGGTGATTTGGACCGAGCCGAAGCGAAGATTGGCCACATTCTGGCGGACGACTTCGAGCCAGTCGGACTTGGAGCCGTCAGGTGTGGAGCGTTCAGAGGTGATCGTGTTCATTTGGATGGGTGGTGAGAGTGACAAGTTGAGAGAGTCCGGCGAGAAATCCGTCGGCGGGATCGGCTTTTCGGTTCTGGGAAACTCCGGCGGCGGCAAGCGAGTCGGCCGTGGAAAATGGCGGGACAATGCCGTCGCGGCGCATTTTCCGGAGGGTGACTTCCACGACTTGCGCAACGGTGTAGCGGTCGAGAATGGCAGCGATGGCATTGCGCACATCGATCATGATCATGCGAAGTCCGCAGTGGTCTTCGTCTGGACAGGTGCAGGGCTGGTAGGCATTTTCGCTGGCGCAGCAAATCGGTGCAAGGCGGCCGTCCATCAGTCGGACAAGTTGGCCGATGCCGATCTCGGAGGCTGGCTTGGCCAGCGAGTAGCCTCCGAACTTCCCACGGTGGGTCTCGACGAGGCCGGCCTCGCGGAGCTCTTGGAGAATCCGCTCAACAAATTTCAGAGGCAAACGATTCGACTCGGCGAGCTCCGCCCCGGAGATGGTGCGGCGTCCGACTTCGGTCGCAATGCCGAGGTGGATGGCGGCGCGTAGCGCATATTCAGATTTTTTTGAAAGGTGCATTCGTTAATCTGGACTGATAAGTATGGATTAGGGCCGGAGTGACAAGAAAAATTTCAAATAACTTTCAAAAGCCCAAGACAGCCACAGTTTTAAGCTTCCTTCTTGATTCGGCAGGATAAATTCGGAGACTGCGCACCTCATGCGTTATCTCATCCCACTGCTCATCGCACCGCTCGCTTTCGCCCACCCTGAACCCGGGACCAAGCCCGGTGACTCTCCTCATACCGCCGTCCGGACGGGGAATGGTGCGTGGACCTACGAAGCGGTGCCGCATTGGGGAGAACTGCCGGACGGCAAGATCATCGGACCCACTCATGGCGGCGTGGTGGTGGATGACGAAAGTGGCCTGATTTATGTTTCCACGGACTCTGAACTCTCGGTGCTGGTCTATCAGCCGGACGGGAAATTACTGCGCACGATCGCCCCGGAGTGCCAAGGATTTCATGCCATGGCGATCCGCAAGGAAGACGGGAAAGCCGTGATTTATGGGGCGCAGCTCAACGGCAACAAGCCGCCGCAGCGGGTTTGCAAAATTGATACGGATGGGAAAATTCTTTTGGAAATCCCGAATGCGAGCACTGGCGAGATTCCTGGCGGCTGGGGCGGACTCACTGCGGTGACCGTTGCTCCAGATGGCAGTGTTTTCGCCGCGACTGGCTATGGTGCTAACATCGTCCACAAGTTTGACGCTGGCGGAAAATTGCTCAAATCCTTCGGCAGCAAGGGCGAGAACGAACAACAATTTGACACTCCGCACGGCCTCGCAATCGACACCCGTTTCGGCCAGCCGCGCTTGCTGGTGGCGGATCGGGCAAAACGCCGACTTGTGCACTTCGACCTCGAGGGGAACTGGATCGGAGTCCATGCCAGCAATCTGCGACTTCCCTGTGCCATCAGCATTCTGGGGGATCACCTCGCCGTCGCCGAGCTGGAGTCCCGCGTCACCATCCTCGACAAGACCGGTACGCCGATTTCCTTCCTCGGAGATAATCCAAACAAAGCCCAGTGGGCGGGATTCTCGATCCCACCGAACGAAACACAGCTCGGAATTTTCACTGCGCCCCATGGACTGAGCTTCGATAAAGCAGGGAATCTCTACGTCGAGGATTGGAACAAAACCGGTCGGATTACCAAATTGAGCAAGCTCTGAGAGTTGTGCACAAGATTTCACGGTAAATGAGTGACAATCGTTTGCCACATCGCCGACTGGGAAGTCTCAACCCCAGCGGCAACGACTACGAAATCTGCTTTTCTATTCGATGAAATTCATCGTCTTGGAGGAAGGTGAGTAGTTAGACCGCGAGGTAATTATAGAGACGCTTGTAATCACTCAGTTGAAATCCTTACGAAGGATGATGCTCTGCCAACCGTTTCATTCAGCGTTTAAGAACGGATTGATGCTCGGCGGTGATTTGTGGATTCTTCTCCATACGGATGCTGAGTGGTGGTGTTGGCTTTTACTTGGATTTGTTCGCGGCGAAGCTTCTCTTCGGTCTGGGTGACACGGAAGAGATTCGCGGCCAGGCCTGACCCCATTTAGGAGGAGCTACTAAATTGAAATGCGTGAAAAATCAAACCATCCGGCATGTGATTGAGAGAGGCGAGAACCCAAACAAGTGATGCATTCGCGGAATGCAGCGGCGCTGAAACAAGGAGCGGCG
>JANPAU010000030.1:0-10922 GCA_031430055.1 Akkermansiaceae bacterium
GCGATGTGGGTTTTGGCGCGGACTTCATAGAGATCGGAGCCGTCGATGACATCCCACTCGATGGCGTAAGCTTCGGCCCGTTGGGCAAGGCAGCCATTAAAGGCAGAGGAACGTTCTTGGGAAGTCCCCATGGAGTAGCCGTTATTTTCAATGACGTAAACGACGGGGATTCCGAACAGCGAGGCGATGTTCAGGGACTCGTGGAACGCCCCTTGGTTCACAGCGCCATCGCCGAGGTAGCAGAGGCAGCAACCTTCTCGGCCGAGATACTTGAGACCATAAGCAAGGCCGAGGCCGAGCGGGGTTTGGCCTGCGACGATGCCGTGGCCTCCCCAGAAGTTTTTGTCCGGTGCGAAGAAATGCATCGAACCGCCCTTGCCCTTCGAGCAACCGGTTTGTTTCCCATACATTTCGGCCATGCACTCGTTCATGCCCATTCCGACGGCGAGGGCATGTCCATGATCGCGGTAGGCGGTGATAAAGTGATCGTTTGCGCCAGCCAGGGAAATCGTGCCGACAGCTACAGCTTCTTGTCCGATGTAGAGGTGGAGAAATCCGCCTATTTTTCCTGCTTGGTAGTATTTCAGGCCCGCTTGTTCGAATCTCCGGATCCGAACCATTTGCGTGAAAAGCTCAATTTTTCGCTCTGGGGTGAGCGTTTGGTTGATGGGCGAGTTGGCGAAATCGAGTGTGGAAGAACTGGCGCTGATCATGATGGGGCGTGAAGAAAATAGCTGCAAGGTTCGAGCCTTTACTTGGCAGGAAGCGGTTCGCGACGCGAGAAGGTGACTTGAGTAAAACGAAGTTGGGCGCAAGCAAAGATTCCCGTGAAAAGCAAGTTTGCGGCGGCCAGATTCCGCAAGAAGATCCACGAAGGAAGAACGGATCCCGGAGGACCAGTCCAGATGGATTGCCATAAGCCAGTCAGTGACTTCTGATACATTGGATCACCGAGCCATGCTGCGCCATTGGTGATCAGGTGGAAGACTAGGCTGGCGGCGAGTGATCCAACAAGCAGGCTCGGAATTCCCCGATTTGTAAATGCCTTGCCCATGAGGAACATAGCGGCAAGAGCGATAAGGGTAGTCAGGAAAATTGACACGTCCGAAACTGGTCCGATTCCAAGCGGGTAGGTAATCGCCCAAATCCCGAAAGGAATCGCAAATCCGCGCCAACCCGGGGTAAGTAAAGCTCCGCAAAAGAACAAGGCAGCAAGTGGTTGAAAATTTGGCTGCGACTCCGGTAGGAGACTTCCAGCGACCCGAAATAGAATGAGCAATCCAACGATAAGACAAAGTGGGAGATAGCGTTTCATGACAGCGCAAGCGTTGTTGATTTTTCGGAGCGCGGCTAGATCAAAATCTTTGAACCCAACAGGTTTTTTGTTTCAGGCGGGAGGTCAGGAGACTAGGTTTCAATAACGGACTTAGAAAAATTGTTGGATGCTGCATGGAGTGCTCGCTGAGTTTGGGATACAGCGGGTGACTTTGGCAAACCTTCGCGAATAGTTGAAGTTTTGCTTGGCGGAATTTCTGTCGCCGGCTGTCACGGGGATTTTGGACCATCCTGAGTCGAAATGTTCCACGTGGAACACCCGTGTTTCCGGGCTTGAGCGTGGGCGAGGAGGCGATACCTTGCGCGTCTCACCATGTTTCGATACCCCAAGCTTTATGATGTGATTGTAATCGGTGCCGGTCATGCCGGCGTTGAAGCGGCGATGGCTGCGGCCCGGCTTGGTGCTCAAGTGGCGGTGCTGACTCAGAACCTAGATACCATCGGGCAGATGTCGTGTAACCCGGCGATCGGAGGACTTGCGAAAGGTCACATGGTCCGTGAGATCGACGCGCTTGGGGGAGTGATGGGACTCAACACCGACGCGACAGGAATCCAGTGGCGGATGCTGAATGCCTCCAAAGGTCCATCGGTCCGTGCGCCGCGTGCCCAGTGTGATAAGAAAGCTTATCAATTTCGGATAAAACGCGAACTGGAAGCGATGCCGGGCGTGGAGATCCATCAGGGAAATGTCGCGGATCTTGTGGTGGAAAACGACCGAATCACGGGGGTGACTACTTCCCTCGGCATGCAAATTTCCGCAAAATCCGTCATTCTAAGCGCGGGAACCTTCATGGGTGGACTGATGCACGTCGGTTTGCGAAATGAAAAGGGTGGCCGGATGGGTGACGCCACCTCGAATGTTTCCGAGGCACTTAAGCGCTTGGGCTTTGAGGTGGAGCGCTTCAAAACCGGTACTCCTTGCCGATTGAACGGTCGATCGATTGATTTTTCCGGCTGCGAACGACAGGACGGTGATAACCCCGTGCCGAAGTTTAGCTTCATGGCCGATACCTTAGAAAAGAACAGAGATGACCTTTTCACCTTGAATCCATGGAGTGATCCCTTGTTCCACGTGGAACAAATGCCGTGCTGGATCACTTACACGAATCCGACGACCCACGAGATCATCGCGGCGAATCTTCATCAATCGCCGATGTATTGTGGCGTGATCGAGGGAGTTGGTCCTCGTTACTGCCCGTCCATCGAAGATAAGGTCGTGCGCTTTGCGGAGAAGGATCGTCACCAAGTGTTTCTCGAGCCAGAGGGTCGGCACACTCTGGAATACTACGTGAACGGAGTTTCCACTTCACTGCCTTACGAGGTGCAGTTGGAGTTTCTCCGGTCCATCGTAGGATTGGAGAAATGTGAAATTCTCCGTCCGGGTTATGCGGTGGAATATGACTACTGCCCACCCACTCAGCTGCGAGCGACACTGGAGACGAAACGGGTTGAGGGACTTTACTTCGCCGGACAGATCAATGGAACTTCCGGCTACGAGGAGGCGGCAGGGCAGGGGCTCATCGCCGGAGTGAATGCAGCGCTGAAGGCTTTGGGTAAGCCAGAATTCATCCTCGGTCGGGACGAGGCTTACTTGGGTGTCATGGTCGACGATCTAGTCACTCGTGGCTGCACCGAGCCGTATCGTATGTTCACCAGTCGCGCAGAGTATCGTCTTCTGCTCCGTCAGGATAATGCAGACATTCGTCTCACCCCGAAGGCTGCGAAAATCGGTCTTGTTGGAGGAGAACGCGTCCGCCGAGTTGAGGAAAAGCTGGTTGGCTTGGAGAAAGCCGACCGATGGGTGCGGCAGGCGGTGCATGAGGGTGTCAAACTGGATCAATGGTTCCGGCGCAGCGAGAACTCTTGGGAAACCTTACCTCAATACCACCTCGAAGAGTTCCACGTGGAACTTTGGCCTCTTATCGAGACGAATTTTAAATATGAAGGCCATCTTGGACGCCAACAGATTCAAATTGACCGCATGTCGCGGCAGGAGGGCAAGCGGCTACCGAACGCCCTTGATTACTCAAGCATTCGAGGCCTCAAAAAAGAAGCCCAAGTCCGTCTTACCGAAATCCGCCCAGCCACACTGGGCCAAGCCGGACGTATTCCTGGCATCACACCTGCCGACTTAGCGATGCTTCTTGTCTGGCTGGAAAAACTCGACCGCGAAAAAACCGCAATCACAGAAGAAGATTAATCCAAGTCTTTTTTCCCGAGTGCAGCATCAATGTGTTTGAGAAAATCAGGGGTATTTGGGAATTCAGAGGCGAAAAAGCGGGTGAATTCTTTACCCTCGGAGTTGAAAAGAACTACGGTTGGAAATCCCTCGATCTGGTATTTTTTCGCGAATGGCTCGTTTTTCTTGGCTACTTTTTCGTCTTTTTTCGGGAAGTCCAGCTCGACGAGGATGAAGTTTTTTGAAGCCGCGTCTATAAACTCCTTTTGAGAGAAGACGTTTTTACGCATGGCGATACAAGGCGGACACCAGTCAGATCCGGTAAATTCGACGAGAACGGTCTTTTTTTCCGCTTTTGCTTTTGCAAAGGCTTTGTCGAGATCAGTCATCCAACCCTCAGGTGTCGTGGCAAATGCGGTGGAGGTGAGGGCGGCGACGCCTACGGTTACAGATGCGAGCCAAGTGATTGCTTTCATTACTCTATAAGTGCCACCGGATCGGAGATTATTCAAAAAACTTCGCAAGATTTCTAATTTAAGTTTAGCCAGATGCCATGCATCCGCTATCCCATCTGATTCTTGCGACTCGTAATGCCCATAAAACCTCGGAAATTCGCGCGATGATTGGCGATCGATTTGAGGTTTTCGATGTGAACGCGTTTCCAAATCTCCCAGAAATTGAAGAGACAGGGACGACGTTTTTGGAAAATGCACGTCTCAAAGCCGAGGGAATCAGCCGTTGTGTCGAGGGTTGGGTGCTTTCGGATGACTCAGGACTCGAAGTCGACGCACTGGCGGGCGCTCCCGGCGTCTGGTCGTCGAGCTATGGGGGCGAGGAAGGAAATCATGCGAAGAACAATTCTCGCCTGCTCTTAGAGATGGCAGGAAAGGTAGATCGGCGTGCGCGTTTTCGCTGCACCATGGTACTCGCTCGCGGTGGTGTTGAGCAGGCGAACTTCAGTGGCACTGTTGGAGGCCGACTTGTGGATTCTCTGCACGGCACGGATGGGTTTGGCTACGATCCACTTTTTATTCCTAATGGTTGTGAAAGGACTTTTGCGGAGCTTGGCGATAATATCAAAAACATGCTAAGTCACCGTTCTCGGGCCTTGGGACAAGTCGTTGATTTTCTCAGTAAGCAGAATTTCTAATAGTTTGATTTTCTTAACAAAAATGAGAAAAGCTCCTGCGTGAAAAGATCCATCTTGTTTCTATGTTCCATTTTACCACTCATCGGTAATTTGGTTTGCTGTTCCAATCAGGTAAAAGCAAGGCACCCGGTTTCTTACCATTTTGAAAATGGTCGTAGTGCTTTGATCAAAGACGGAGTCGCTTACGCACCCAAAAGAGCGCCGGCTTCCGTAAAGCGTGCGATCGCCGCCGGGAATCGCTTGCAGGGGAAGCCTTACAAGTGGGGTGGGGGTCACGCGAATCATTTGGACTCCGGCTATGATTGTTCTGGAACCGTTTCCTATGTCTTGCGCGAAGCTGGACTCATGAAAGGCAGTTTACCATCGAGAGGCTATTTTACTTATGGTAAAAAGGGGGAGGGAAAATGGATCACACTCTATATTCGGAACGGCCATGTTTTCATGACGGTCGCGGGTCTACGCCTCGATACAGGTGGCCCCGGTGGCGAAACCGGACCTCGATGGAAGACGCAGACACGCCAAAGCAAAGGTCATGTGATGCGACATCCTGCAGGTCTTTGAGGTGCATCGGCGACACAGACTGTGGCCTTCAAGTTCCTTACTGGCACTGGGCTTGGAGATATCTAGATGGAATACCTTTGCATCTATCAGGTTATCATGCTTCTAAATGTTAAGTTGATGCGTGGAACTTTGATTTTTTTTGATTTGGGGATGCTGTGAAGCCAGTGAGTCTGCGTAGTATCCTTCATGACAAGTAGGCTACCGCTTTCCAACAGAACAAAGGCTTTTTGATCTATCTTTTTGTGTTTGAGGCGGAATTCCCTTTCGGCACCCAGACTTACGGAGGCGATGGTCGAATCTTTACCAAGTGATTTTTCGTCATCGCTATGCCAAGCCATGCCTTCGTTACCGTTATGATAGAGATTGAGAAGGCATGAGTTAAAACGAGAGTGGGTGTGTTTCTCGACAATCGTTTTGAGAGCAACGAGTTCGGGGGTCCAGGAGAGTGCTTGTTTCGTAGCACCAGAGTAAGTGTAGGAAAAATTGGAATCTCCATACCACGCGACTTTTCGAGCAGTGATGATATGTTTTCCGAAGATCTTGGCCTCGTCATTTTTCCAGGGAACTTCGCGCAAAAGTGTTTCGTAAAAATAGATCGATTCGGCGACACTGAGAATCGGACCGTGATAATTCACGGTGCCATCACAAGAAAGCAAATTGGTGGCGGGGTCGCGGCCAAATAGATCCATAGGAATTCAGGCTGAGGCTTCACGTGCGAGTAAGCTGCGTTTTCGCTCGATCCCCCAACGGTAGCCCGAAAGGTGACCATTACTTCTCACGATGCGATGGCAGGGAATCGCGAGGGAAATGGAATTTGCCGCGCAGGCTCCAGCCACCGCACGGACAGACTTTGGACTTCCGATCGTACGGGCGATGTCCGAATAGCTAGCCGTAGAGCCAGAAGGAATTTTACGGAGAGCTTGCCAGACCCGTTGTTGGAATGCCGTTCCTCGAATATCAAGGGGGAGGTCAAGTCCGAGTTGAGGAGCTTCCACGAAACCAACTACCAACGCGATGAGCTTCTCAAAACTCCCATCACCACCAATGATTTTTGCATTGTGGAATCGATGTTGTAAATCAACTAACAGGAGTTCAGGCGCGTCGCCAAGAGTGATGCAACAAACCCCTTTCAGCGAGGAAGCAACAAGGATAGAGCCAAGGGAACACTCGCCGATGGCAAATCGAATTACCTCGTCTTTGCCATGGTTGCGGCATGACTGTGACGTCATACCCAGTAGTTTTTTCGACGTGGAGTCAAAGCGACCATTCGAGTTGAAACCCGAATCATAGATCGCCTCAGTAACGGTTTTGGATTTCGGTAAACGACTACGAATTTGAGTCGCATGGCAAGCTGCGGTGATCGTGGTGGTGTGTTTGGAAACATTTAAATCGGTGCTCATTGAGATTGGTAAAATTCTAGCGCAAGACTTCCCTCCGCGAAACTCCGTTTCTTGCGATTTTATAAGTTCGGTAGTTTCAATCATTCTGCGTCCCGTCCGAATAGGTTCGGCAAATTCGCCAGAAAACAATGGTTCTTTCGTATTTTTGCTTGAGCTCTAAAACTCCCCCGAATCCCGCCCTTTACAAGCTTCACGAACCCTGCCACACACCTCGAAATTTAGCCGCCCGGCGAAACTTCTCGAACCTTTTTACGATCATGCCCAAAGACACCTCAATCCGGAAAATCCTCGTCATCGGCTCAGGCCCCATTGTCATCGGACAGGGTTGCGAATTCGACTATTCAGGTGTCCAAGCGTGCAAGGCACTCAAGGAAGAAGGCTACGAAGTCATTCTCGTGAACTCGAACCCGGCGACGATTATGACGGATCCGGAATTCGCACATCGCACTTATATTGAGCCGATTACGCCCGAAGTTGTGGAGAAAATCATCATCCGTGAGAAGCCAGACGCGCTTCTGCCAACTCTCGGTGGCCAAACGGCGCTCAACACCTCGATGTCGCTCTACAAGTCTGGCACGCTCGATAAACACGGAGTCAAAATGATTGGTGCCAAGGCCGAGGCTATCGACATGGGCGAGGATCGACAGTTGTTTAAAGAGGCAATGATCCGGATCGGACTCGACATGCCGCGTTCCGGCATCGCCCACACGATGGATGAAGCGCGCAAAGTGGCGGAAGAAATCGGCACATTTCCCCTCATCATTCGCCCCGCCTTTACCCTCGGTGGCCAGGGCGGCGGCATCGCCTACAATCGCGAAGAGTTCGAAGAAATCATTCATCGTGGACTCGATCTTTCCCCGGTTTCCGAGGTGCTCATCGACGAATCACTGCTCGGTTGGAAAGAATACGAAATGGAAGTCATGCGTGACTGCGCCGATAACTGTGTGGTGATTTGTTCGATCGAAAACCTCGATCCCTGTGGCGTTCACACCGGCGATTCCATCACCGTTGCGCCCATCCAGACCCTCACCGACCGCGAGTATCAGATCATGCGCGATGCGTCCTTCGCTGTTATCCGCGAAATCGGAGTGGAAACTGGCGGCTCGAACATCCAGTTCGCCACGGATCCGAAATCGGGTCGTATGATCGTCATCGAGATGAATCCACGCGTTTCTCGCAGCTCAGCGCTCGCCTCGAAAGCTACTGGTTTCCCCATCGCCAAGATCGCTGCGAAGCTCGCTGTCGGCTACACGCTCGATGAATTACCAAACGACATCACCCGCGTCACACCTGCTTCGTTCGAGCCGACGATCGACTACGTGGTCACTAAAATCCCGCGTTTCACCTTCGAAAAATTCCCGACGGCGAATCCAGTTCTCACCACCTCGATGAAATCCGTCGGCGAGGCGATGGCGATTGGCCGCACCTTCAAAGAGTCCATGCAGAAATGCCTGCGCTCGTTAGAAACCGGCCGTTGGGGCTTCGGTTTCGACAGCAAAGAGCCGCAAAACCCGACTCGCGACGAGATCGCTCGCAAGCTCCAGATTCCGAATGCCGAGCGCATTTTCTGGCTCCAAACTGCCTTCGTCAACGGTTGGACGCTGGAGGAAATCTTCGATGCCACCGCCATCGACCCGTGGTTCCTCGGTCACCTCAAACAAATCGCGGACGAAGGAATGGACATTCCTAACTATTCTGGAGAAAAAATCATCGCCTCCATTCCCGAGGCGGAGCGCAGCCCAGAACGTATCGGCAAGGAACTCTCCAGCCACATGCGCCGGTGGAAAAAGCTCGGTTTCTCAGATCGCCAACTCGCCAAAGCCTTCGACACCACCGAGGATCACATCCGCGAGGGGCGCAAGAAATTCGGCATCATCCCGACCTACCGCCTCGTCGATACCTGCGCCGCGGAATTCGAGGCCTATACGCCCTACTTCTACTCGACCTACGGCGACGAGAACGAAGCCCGACAGTCGGATAAAAAGAAGATCATCATCCTCGGCGGTGGACCTAACCGCATCGGCCAAGGCATCGAGTTCGACTACTGCTGCGTTCACGCCGCATTCGCACTCAAGGAGCTCGGCTACGAGACCATTATGGTCAACTCGAACCCCGAGACCGTCTCCACCGACTACGACACCTCGGATAAACTGTTCTTCGAGCCGCTGACGTTAGAAGATGTGCTCAACATCTGTGACCAGGAAAAACCCTTCGGCGTGATCGTCCAGTTCGGCGGCCAGACCCCGCTCAACCTCGCCGCCGATCTTGAACGCCACGGTGTCCCTATCATCGGCACCTCGCCGAAGTCCATCGAACAAGCCGAAGACCGGAAATTTTTCTCCGCCCTGCTCGACAGGCTGAACCTCAAACAAGCCGAAGCCGGCACCGCGACCAACGAAGCAGAGGCCATCGTGATCGCCAACCGCATCGGCTACCCTGTCCTTGTCCGTCCGTCTTTCGTGCTCGGTGGTCGCGGCATGATGATCGTCTACAATGACGCCGAGCTCTCCCGCTACATGCGAGAGGCAGTCATCGCTTCACCAGAGCGCCCGGTCCTTGTCGACCGTTTCCTCGACAACGCTACCGAAGTCGATGTGGACTGCATCAGCGATGGTGAAACGTCTGTCGTCGGCGCAATCATGCAGCACATCGAACAAGCTGGCATCCACTCCGGCGACTCCGCCTGCGTCATCCCTTCATTTTCTCTATCAGAACCCATCAAAATGGAAATCGTCCGGGCTGCGAAAGACCTCGCCCGTGAGCTTCAGGTCAAGGGCCTCATGAATATCCAATTCGCCGTGAAGGACGAGCAACTCTACGTGATTGAGGTCAACCCACGTGCTTCTCGCACGGTGCCATTTGTGAGTAAGGCCACCGGAGTCTCTCTCGCCAAGCTCGCCGCCAAGGTCATGGTCGGCGAAAAACTCGTCGATCTTGGCTATACCGAAACGATCATCCCCAAGCATTTCTCTGTGAAAGAAGCCGTCTTCCCATGGAATCGTTTCCCCGGTATCGACATCGTGCTCGGTCCAGAAATGAAATCCACCGGCGAGGTCATGGGCATCGACGCCGACTGGGGCATGGCCTACGCCAAGTCGCAAATCAGTGCCTTCAACCCGCTTCCCACGGAGGGTAACGTGTTCCTCTCCGTCGCCGATCTCGACAAGAACCGCGCCGTGCAAGTCGCTCGCGATCTCGTGGAGTTAGGTTTCAAAATCTACTCCACCGGTGGCACCCATGCCCGCCTCGTCGCGGAAGGCATCCCGAGTAACCGCGTTTACAAAGTCCTCGAGCAAGCCCGTCCGAACGTGATCGACATGATGAAAAACAACGAAATCCATTTCATCATCAACACCCCATCTACCCACGAGTCCCGCGCTGATGAGATCCTAATCCGTTCCACCGCCATCGCCCAAAAAATCTCTCATGCCACCAACCTCGCCGCCGCCGAGGCATCTGTGAAAGCGATGCGCTCGCTGAAGACTTTGGAGTTCAAAGTGAAGAGCATTCAGGAGTATCACGCTTAAGATCAAAGGATTGCATTCAGATTTTGATTTGCTCCCTGGTATTTTCTGTATTTGTTGTCTTGCCCAGTTGCATTCAACCAATAGCATGGCGAGGTGAAATCGATCTATTCTGATAATATAACATGCGCGATCATAGCAGGATTTTTCGCTATAGTGGCGTCCTCTTTGGTGAGTGCGGAAATACGTCCTTTTACTAATGATAACGGCACTGTAATTCAAGCGGAACTGGTATCACATCAAGGGGACAAAGTGAAACTCAAACGTGCCGACGGAAAGGAATTCGAGGTCAACCCGGCAATCTTCAGCAATGAAGACGAGACCTATATTAAAAATTGGATTTCTAAAACTCCCGTAACGAAAAACTACAATTTCAAGCTAGCCATCTCAAAAAAGAAGATAGAAGGCAATTCCGTGAACATGGGTTACAAGCGCGTCAAAAACGACCTGTGGTCTTACATACTCACGGTTACCAACAGTTCTCAGGAACCGGTTTCTAAGCTCACGGTCCAGTATCGAGTATTCTACAGCAATGCAGCTGACGGTTCCTATTCTTCCAGCGATCAGAATCGTCTCAAAATGATCGAAGGCTTGGAGAAAATTGAGGCAGAACTCCCTTTCAACGGCATACTCGAAATCACTACCACGCCTGTGCAAATTGACATCGTCAATTATGATGGTGTCGGTGATCGATATAAAGATCAGCTAAAGGGTTGTCTCGTCCGCATCATTGACGAGGCAGGCAACACGGTTTTCGATTGGGCTTCTCCTGA
>JANPAU010000031.1:0-24169 GCA_031430055.1 Akkermansiaceae bacterium
CCGGCGGCATCCAGACCGGCTACACCACCCCCAGCGGTTACTTTTCGGAAACTCTCCGCCCAGGGATGAACCTCATCGGCCTCCACCTCCATCAATCCACCATCGACACCGGCACCATTGCCACCATCGGCAGCGACTTCGCAGAACTCACTTGCTCAGATCGCAGTGGCTCCGGCCCGGCCACCCCAGCCCTCATTCCGGGCACCACCTACATCCTTGAGATCACCAGCGGCGCTAAAGCCGGCGTCATCCAGGAAATCACCCGCTGGCAGGCACTCCGCCTCACCCTCTCGGACGACCTCGCCGCCGCAGGGGTCAAGCCCGGCGACCACTTCTCACTCCGCAAGGCCGCCACCCTCAACTCCGTTTTTGATCCCCGCTCCACCACTCTCCGAAAAGGCGAATCCCCGGAATCCGCAGACACCGTCCTCATCCCCCAAGGAGCCTCCTTCGGCGAATTTCGCCAATGCTTCATCATCAGCTTGCCAGATGGCACCACCGGCTGGCTCGACGCCGCCACCGGCGAGCCCGTGGGTGATTTACCACTGGTTTACCCAGACGGACTCATCGTCCAGTGCAAGGCACCTTCGGACGTCGTCATGACCTTTTCCGGCCAAGTTAAGACCGGCCCCACCCGCTCCGTCGTCAAGCCCGGTCTCAACCTCGTTGCCTCACCCTTCTCTCCCGGTGCCTTCCTCCAAGACCTCGGCCTCGCCGATGACCTCCAAAAAAGCGACAATCCCTTAGAAGCCGACCAAGTCTGGATTGCCGCCGGCCCTTTTGGTCAATTCAACACCTACTTCCTCTCTGCCGCCGGACAATGGATCAGCGCCACCGACGGCGAGATCCTCACCCAGAAGACCCCCGTCGGCTCCGCCATCCTCATCGAGCGCAGAGGCCCGCAAGCCCTGTTCTGCCTCGGCGATGCCGCCAAGTGAGCCGACATTTTTCAAAAGCTTGATCCGTGTTCTTCATCTGCGTTCATCCGTGGTTCTATTTTCCCATTCAGGTTTAAAGACATCATCTTCCACTTCCCGTCCCGCTGTGTCACGGCCATCTTATCCGAGTTCAGCCCGATGGCGACCCTGATCCAGCCTGTTCTTCCCAGCCAATCGCCCTAAAGCAACCGCAATCGCCGGATAAACCTTCCGTTCAATGGGTCGGGTCCGATTTCTCCCGTGACAGCTTCACTTCGTCCCGGAATCTCGTGGCGGCCCGTTCGCAAATCGATCCCTGATCGTGAAAGGAATTGGATTCGGGTGACCAGGAGCTTTCCTGGAAATTTCTTGTAAAGCGCGTGCATCAGCGGGCGGATCATGGTTTTAAGCACATGGTGAATGGCCGCGCGGTGCAACTGGACGGAGTGAGGGCGATCGCGATGCTCGCGATTTGCTGGGATCACTGGTGCCCGGCCAGCTGGCCGCGGGTGTTTCCGTTTGAGGTGTTTCTCTTCCTTTTTCTCGTCCTTACCGGCTACCTGATCACCGGCTCGCTGCTCCGCGAGCGCGACCGCAGCGAGGCACGCGGCGGGTCTTGGAAAGTCGCGGGACTGAAGTCCTATCAAATCCGCCGCGGCTTACGGATTCTCGCACCGTATTACGCCGCGCTGGCCTTGGCGTGGATCGTCCGCGCGCCGGATGTGATTGGCTCTGGGCTGCCGTGGCATGTGTTTCACGTCTCAAACATCCACATCGCGCAGATCGGTTACTGGCCGGAGGGGACGAATCATTTCTGGTCGCTCGCGGTGCAGCAGCAATTCTATCTGATTTGGCCGTTCGTGATTTGGTTCCTGCCGCGTAAGTTGTTGGTGCCTGCAATTTTGGTTTTCACGGCGATGGGTCCGCTGGCGAGGATGTTCCATGATTCATTTTTACCATGGTTCGCTTGGCCTCAAGTGCTGACATGGGCGTGCTTCGATTACTTCGGCATCGGCGCACTTTTCGCCCTCGCGGTGCATCGCGGAATGTCGCTGGAAAGCCCGGTGCTGCGCTGGCTGGCGGGTCTCGCTCTGGCGGGCTACCTCGGGATTTTCGGTGCGCACTCGCTAGGTTGGCAGACTTATGGACTCCGGCCCTTTCAGCAATCGCTGCTAGCCATCGCTTGGTGTGGCTTCATCGCTGCCGCGTCCGTCGGATTCACCGGGTTTGCTCAAAAAATTCTTGAGAACCCAGCCGTCCAGCGAGTGGGGCAACTTTCCTACGGACTCTATCTATTTCACAATCTCGCGCCCTTAGTGGCCGGGAAACTCTGTTGGTTTCTCTGGGATGGCTCCTTTGAAAATGGACCTGGTGCCATCCTCCTCATCCTCCTTTACGCAGGGATCGCTTGGGGGCTCACGCTCGCCTCTTGGCGCTGGATCGAGCAGCCGCTTCAAGCCGTCCGCTCCAAGCTCGTTCGCCGGTGAAATCGGGGCGGGATTCAAACTTCGCCTCGTATTTTTTCTTAACTAATTGATTGTCAATGATTTTTACTCGCTTGAAAAGTTTGCATCTTGGCGTGGAAAACGCATCATCCCGCCCGCCAGAATCCATCCGATCTCGGCTCTCTATTCTCAGTTTCGCGCTCGTGCGAAGCGATTGATTCAACTCACCCGTCACCTACGACATTTCAGAGCGAATCCACTCACCTGCGCACCCCGCTTTCACACACCCCACCCACCATGGCATTCTCATTTCTTCCTAAGGCATTCGCCCACAACTACGAAATCGCTCCCGAATACGCAAAAAGCGCCGTGTATTTCTCCTGCGAGTTCGCCATCGACCAGAGTTTCAAGGTCTACTCCGGCGGCCTCGGATTCCTCGCTGGCTCGCACATGCGGGCAGCGGCAGATCTCAAGCAAAACCTCTGCGGCATCGGCATCCTCTGGACCTACGGCTACTACAACCAAGCGCGTGGAGAAGACCGCGAACTCGCCGTGCAATTCCGTAAAAAGGAATACGCCTTCCTCCAAGACACCGGCATCCGCTTCACCGTCCCCGTCCACGGCCACCCAGTCTGGGTCAAGGCGATGTTTCTCCCAGGCGACATTTTCGGCACGGTCCCGATGTTTTTTCTCAGCACGGATGTAGAGGAAAATGACGACCTTTCCCGCGCCATCACCCACCGCCTTTACGATCACGACCACCTCCGCCGCATCGCCCAATACATCATCCTCGGTGCCGGCGGCGCACGCCTGCTCGACGAACTCGGCGTGGATCCGGATGTCTGGCACCTCAACGAAGCGCACGGCCTCTCCGCCGCATTCCATCTTTACGAAAAACACCGCAGTGTGGAGGAGGTGAAAAAACGCCTCGTTTTCACCACCCACACCCCCGAGGAAGCGGGAAATGAAAAGCACGCCTTCGACCTACTTCGCGACTTCTCATTCTTTGGCGGCGTCCCAGAAGAGGAAGTCCGCCAAATCACCGGCATCACCGGTGGCGAGTTCAACCACTCACTCGCCGCCCTCCGGCTCGCCCGCATCGCGAACGGCGTCTCCAAGCTCCACGGCGAGGTCTCACGCCACATGTGGGAAAGCTATCCTAACACTTGCGAAATCACCCACGTCACCAACGCCCAAAACAAAAAATACTGGGCAGACCACGGCCTCGAACACGCCCGTAGCCGTGCCGACATCATTGAACTTCAACACCGCAAGCGCGAACTCAAGGAGCGGCTCTTTCGCGTCGTCGCCGACCAGACCGGCAAGCTCTTCAAGCCGAATGTCCTCACCCTCGTCTGGGCACGCCGCTTCGCTGGCTACAAGCGCCCAGAGCTCATCGCCCGCGACATCCGCCTCTTCCGCGAGCTGCTCCAGAACAACAAATACCCCATCCAAATCATCTGGGCAGGAAAGCCGTATCCGTTCGACTATTCCGCGATCGATACCTTCAACCACCTCATCCGCCTCACCAAGGACTATCCGAACGCCACCGTGCTCGTCGGCTATGAACTCGAGCTTTCCCGTTTCCTCAAAAACGGCTCCGACGTCTGGCTCAACAACCCCGTCGTCACCCGCGAAGCTTCCGGCACCTCCGGCATGACCGCCGCCATGAACGGCTCCGTTAACCTCTCCACCTATGACGGCTGGGTCTGTGAATTCGCGAAAGACGGGGAAAACTCCTTCATCGTCCCACCCGCCGATCCCGCACTCAACCACGAGGATCGCGACCGCCACGACCTGCTAGAAACCTACAAGGCCCTGAACGAGAAAATTCTCCCACTCTATTACGACAAGCCCGTCGAGTGGAACAAAGTCGTTCTCAACTCGATGAACGACGTCGTCCCGTTCTTCGATGCCGACCGCATGGTGGACGAGTATTACAAGAAGATCTACGTCTGACCTGCCGAAATGAATTCCCCATCCCACGACTGGCTCGCTCCGCTAATCGCTCTCATCGGCGAGGGGAAGATTTCCACCTCCGGCGAGATTCTCGCGGCGAACTCCGGTGACAAATGGTCCACCAGCCACCCGCCGGATGTCGTCGTTTTCGCCGAGTCCACGGCAGATGTCTCCGCCGTCCTCAAGTTCGCCAGCGATCACAAAATCCCCGTCACCACCCGTGGCGCTGGCTACGGCTACGTCGGCGGCTGCGTCCCGCTCCACGGCGGCATCGTGCTCTCCACCGCACGGATGAATCGCATCCTTGGAATGCATCCCGAGGATGGCGTCGCCATCGTCCAGCCAGGAGTCATTACGAAAGACTTGCAGGACGCCGCGCACGCCGTCAGCTGGGAATACCCGCCCGATCCAGCCTCGCTCAAGGATTGCTCGATCGGCGGCAACATCGCTACCAACGCAGGCGGCCCGCGGTGTTTGAAATACGGCGTCACTCGCAGCTACGTGCTCGGCCTCGAAGTCGTGCTTGCCAATGGCGAAATCCTCCGCACCGGCGGACGCCTTCATAAAAACAAAACGGGCTTCGACCTCATCGGCATTTTCACCGGCTCCGAGGGAATGTTAGGCATCATCACCGAGGCCACGCTTCGTCTGATCCCACGTCCAGCGAGCCGTGCGATGCTGGCGGCCATTTTCCCCGAGTTCGAAATGGCTGCCGCTGCCGTGCAAGCCATCCTGAATGCGGGCCATCTTCCCTCTGCTCTGGAAATCACGGACACCTTCACCCTTGCCGCCGCTCGCAAGAAACTCGGAGCCGATGTTTTTCCACCGGGAAATGCCCATCTCATCGTCGAGATCGACGGTCGCCTCGCCGCCACCACTGCGGAGATCGAGGAATTACATCAGCTTTTAACAAGACTCGGAGCCACCTTCATCGAGCGCGCACCGGACGAGGCCTCCTGTGAGCGGATCTGGAAACTTCGCCGCGAGTTTTCCTTCTCCCTCCGAGATACGGGCCTCACCAAGCTCAACGAAGACATCGTCGTCCCACGGTCCAAACTCGTCGAGCTGGTCACCTTCGCTCGGCAATTGGAAAAAGACACCGGCATCCCCATCGCCTGCTTCGGCCACGCCGGAGATGGAAATATCCACACCAATCTGATGGTGAAAAACTACGATGACCCGGATGTCCGCGCCCACGCCGATGCCGCGCTCGACCAGCTTTTCACCTGGGTTCTCGACAACGACGGAGCCATCACCGGCGAGCATGGAGTCGGCATTGCCAAAAAACCCTGGATTCGCAAAGCCCTCGGTGAGGTCTCCTTCTCCGCCCATCTTGCGCTCAAGCAGGCTCTCGATCCCAACGGCATCCTGAATCCCGGGAAATTTCTCGATTGATTGGTATAAATTCTGTTCATTGAACTTACCCTCATGAATTGCGGAAAATTCGTTACTCTATTGAGCGCTGTGGTCGCGACGTTCTCCGCTGCGCACGCGACTTCCATGATTTATGATGGAACTACCGTTGGACAGCCGATTTGGAATCGCCCATTTGCAGTCGGAGATGAGCCGCCGGCCGATCTCTCGATGCTTGCGACGGCGGTCCCTTATTCCTTCCAATTCTTCCAAGTTGCCCAAACCGGCAACTACGCGTTCCAGAGCACGGTAAACGGTCCTGATAACTGGGATAACTACACCTTCCTCTACATCGGAGCCTTTGATTCCAACATTCCGTTTGCCAATATCCTCATTGGCAACGACGACAATAACTCAATCGGCGGCAGTGGGTTCACCTACCGTCTCGAGGCGAATATTCCATACACTTTCGTCACTACCGGTTTTTTAAACAGCGATTTCGGCACCTTCAGGAACAGCATTTCTCGAATCCCTGAAACAGGCTCTTTGGTGCCGGTGTTTAGCGTGGTCTGGCTAGGATTAACCCTCGTTCATCGCAGCGGCAAACGCGCAAAATCCCGCTTGGCTTGACTTATTTCACAAGCAAATCCTGCGGAACAGCACATCGAGCGGAAGCTGCATGCCGATGTAAAAATCCCCGAACTCCCCGTAGCGGGCAGTGACTTCATCAAAGCGCATTTCGTAGACGATTGATTTGATGTCGATGGTGTCCTTCGCCAACAGCGTGACGCCCCACTCAAACTCATCCAGCCCGGTGGAGCCGGTAATGAGCTGGAGAATCCTCCCTGAATACGTGCGACCGACGCGGGCGTGGCCAGCCATCAACTTTTTACGGGCCTCGAAATCAAGCGCATACCAGTTATCCCCACCGTTGCGGCGCTTGGACATCGGGTAGAAACAAATCACCGGCCAATCCGGGAGAACCGGATAGAGGCGGTGTTTCCGGTAGTGCTCCATCCGCTCGTCGAAGGCCTTGAGGCCCGCTTCGAACTCCGGCGTTCCTTCGACATGGCCTTCTTCGGCGACCAACGTTTCCGCGGCATATTGTTCGCGGGTGGTGGTGTATTCGGAGCCCTCGGTCTGTGACAGGTAGGAATACGTGGGGCTGAGAATCTCCGGCCCGAGTGAGAGGCTGAGTTGCTTTTCAAACATGTTTGCGACCTGTAAATCAGGCGTGAGCAACATGAATCCGAGATCTGCCTTGGGAGTGGCGATTGAAAATATCAATAGGTGCGTATCCGGTGTGGCGCGGATTTCCTGCACCAGTTCGGTGAGGCGGGTCTTGGATTGGCGTTTCTCATCGTCGCCGTAGAGCGCCCATTGTGCGTGATCGACATGATAGAACAAATGCATGACGTGCCAGCCTTCCTTGGGCACGAGTGGGGTGACTTCTTGATTGGACATGAGAGTGGGATTCAGCGGCGGTCAGTAGAGACTTCGATTTCAAAGAGTTTTTTGAAATCGGCGTTAGGGGATGATTCCGAAGGAGCTTCCCGGACTTCGATGGTCCAAGGCTTGCTTTGGCCCGTCCGATAAGCGGCGTGCATGCCGACGTCTTCAAATCCAGTGGTGGCGGCCACTTGCAGCGAAGTCCCTGGGCGAATGGCACGAGTGACGGCGTCTCCCATCACCGCGCCATCCTGATCGCGGAAAAACACCCGAACTGCGGCCGGAGCCCCCGCTGAGGTGAGATTGACCACCGGCAAGAGCTGCGTCCCCCGGCGAAAAGTCTCCGCGTTTTCCCCCTCGGTGATGGGCGCACGCCAAAAGGTCTCGGCAGAAAGAATCTCCGTATGACGACCTTTTACCGGGAAATCACTCGAGTTCGCCCGTCCGGTATCCGTCGGCAATCGGTGGCTGATGTTAAGGACAATCAAGCTCCCACCGACGAAAAGAACTCCCAACAGAACCCACAACCCGAGCCACTCAATTTTTGATAATTTCAAGTGGGGAATCAAAGAAATCGGCACGGCATTCTCGCGGACTACTGGAGAAAACTCGTTGCTTTCATCCACCGGGGAAACCGCAGCTGGGAAATCTTCCGAAGGGGATTGCTCAGCCACAAATTCTTCATCGTCAACTGATTGAAGTTCCATCAATGGTCTCGAACCGGAAACAAAACTTGGATGAATTTCCAAAGTCGGCGGTTCATGCTCGGGATGATCCAAATCGTCGAGTTCGTCCAAATCCTTGCTAGCCATGGAAGGCCCGACAGTCGCTCCACTCCTCGCTTTCGAAGGAAACTTACCAACATTCACTCTCACGCTATCCTTGCCATTCGTACCCTTGGCGGACGCCACATTCTCGAGATCAGGCGACTTTTTGTTCGCTGATTCACGAGGAGCTGGAAGGCTGGAAGCCGTCGGGCGGATGGGCATCTTCTTCGGGGCCTCCTCCACAGAATCAATTTCGTCGAAGTCCCATAAATCCGCCTCATTGCTATCCTTGACAAAGTCTCCTAGGTTAGGACGACTTCGAGGTGGAAGGGACGATCCCTCGGAAGATGAAGGTGGCTTAGGTATCATGGCGGGGAGCTTCGAGCATTTTAGAGAGCGGACTCGGACTTGACCAGTGCTAAAGCGGAAGCCATTTGACGGATCTTCATTTTCTAAAAAATCGAGTTGCAACCTTGAGCTCACGACGGCAACCATCGCAGGACTCAATCCCTTACAATCCATGGCTGACCGCGAAGACAAAAATACTGAGAACGTAACCGGCAAATTCTACGTGGACAGCCAGTGCATCGATTGTGATCTTTGCCGCGAAACGGCACCGAATAATTTCACCCGTGCCGAGGACGCGGGCTATTCCTACGTTTTTAAACAACCTGAAAACGACGCTGAGCTCGCCCAATCCCGCGAGGCGATGGAGGGCTGCCCGGTGGAGGCCATCGGTGAAGATGGCGACACCTAAGCGTCATGGGGCGATGAAAAAGCCGCAACGCACCCGCTGGATTCGCGAGGAAATCCTCCAAGAATGGCGCGGGGTCGAAGAGCCAGCCGATCTCAATGCCGGCATCCATCTCGCGAAAAACTTCATCTCCGCCATCCTGCGGGCCGCCGGTGCCGAAGACGGACTCCACGAGGATCAAGTCCGCGCCACCTGGAAAGAGCTCGCCGGAGACTTCATCGCCCGCCACACCGAGCCCATTTCCGTAAAAGGTGGAAACCTTGTTCTCCGTGTGACGCAGCCGACCCTGCGCTTCCAGTTAGAGCAAATGAAACCCATGCTTCTCACCCGCATCCGCACCCAGCTCGGCGAAGACCGGATCAAATCCATCAAATTCCAACTCGGCTAGACCCCATGTTTCGCAACCTCATTTTCGATTGGTCCGGCACCCTGGTAGACGATCTCGGCCCCGTCATCGAGGCGACGAATGCCGTGCTCGCCAAATATGAAATCGCCGCCCTCGACCGCGAACAATTCCGCCGCGCCTTCCGTTTGCCCTATCAGGATTTCTATGCCGAGCAGCTTCCCGGTATCCCACTCGAAGAACTCGAAGCCCATTTCCGCCCCGCTTTCGACGCTGCCATCACCCCGGTCACCATCCTCCCTCACGCCCGGGAGAAGTTAGAATGGTGCACCGCCCTCGGTATCCGCGCCTTTGTCCTGACCTCTATGGACACACTTGCCTTCGAGCGCCAAATGGACGACTTCGGACTCCGTCACCACTTCGAGGCCACCTACTCCGGAGTCTTGGACAAACGGGAAATCATTCACCAAATCCTCAAAACCCACGATTTAAATCCCGTCGAGACCGCCTTCGTGGGCGACATGACTCATGACGTGGAAACCGCTCGCCACGGGGGCATTTCTTCCATCGCCGTCCTCACTGGCTACAATCACGCGGAGATCCTCGCCGCCGTCCGCCCGGACATCACCGTGCCCGATCTCGGCGTCCTCCGCAGCCTGCTTGATCGCCGCCGCAGTGTCGCCCGACCCATCGCCACCGTAGGCGCATTGATTCACGATGGCGCAGGCCACGTGCTCATCGTCCGCACTCACAAATGGGGCGACCGCTGGGGCATCCCCGGCGGAAAAATCGAGCGCGGCGAATCTTCTATCACCGCGCTACGCCGCGAAATCCTCGAAGAAACCGGCATCAGTCTGCGGGACATCGAGTTCGCCATGGTTCAAGACTGCATCGACTCTCCCGAGTTCCAGCGCCCCGAGCATTTTCTCCTGCTCAACTACGTCGCCTGCGCCTGCTCCACCCCAGTCCAGCTCAATGACGAAGCAGAAGAATTCCGGTGGCTCCCCCCCGCCGACGCCCTCTCTTGTAACCTCAACCAGCCTACCCGCCTCCTAATCATGGAAGCGCTCGATCGAAATCTCATCCCCGCCGTGAAATAGCATTCCTGCCTATTCTTCTTCACTCACCATGGACACCATCGAGATCCGCCGCCTGCGTGTCAGCACCCTCATCGGCGTGCCTGACGAAGAGCGTTCGTTAGCGCAAACCTTACTTGTCACCGTCCGGATGACGCCCTCCCAAGGCTTCGATGGCCTCGCCGACGACATCTCACGCACCGTCGATTACTACTCCGTTTCGTTAGAAATCCACGCACTCGCCGCCGCCCACCCGCGCTGCCTCATCGAGACACTCGCCGTGGACATCGCGGACCATCTCTTAGCCAAGCATCCCCTCACCCACGTCGCCATTTCCATCGAAAAGCACATCCTGCCAGATACCGAGTGCGTCGCCGTGCATCTGGAGCGTGGACGCTAGCCGCTTTTCACCAACTCAGCCGCAGTCCGAAGATCCCGTTGATGCCCGCTTCGTTCTGACCAGAGCCATGCACGCGGTAAACTTCATTGGTTAGGTTCTCCACGCCGCATAACAAGTTGAGGTGTTCGTTCACATTCCATCCCGCACGGATGGAAGCAGTGATGTAGCCCGGGGTGCCGTTCGTGGGGATCCGCTGGCTATCCGCCGCTTGATCCTGAAGCGAGATGCGATCCTCTTCTGTCGAGCCAAACACCCGTCCCTCTACCCAGAACTTCGAGGACTCCGCCGTCCAGCGCAGTGCCACCGAACCCGTCAACGGCTGCAAACGGCCTGCGGACTTTTCCACAATCGGGCCATTTAGATAGATCGGCACCTCAGTCCGACCGTCCTGCCATGCGCCAAATCCCGACAAGGTCCACTGTGGGTGAAAGATCCAAGCACCTTGCAACTCCAAGCCATACAGATATCCCTCTGAGGCGTTCGTATTGATCGTATCCTTGCTCTTTGGCCCCAAAGGCACCGCTGAAATCAGATTCTCCGCATCCGTGTAATAGAATGAAAACTCAAGCGAAGTCTTATCTGTCACTTGTCGTGTGCCAATTTCATAGGTGAGAAATTCCTCCGGGTCCACCGTCGTCGAACCAAGAGCCGTCGAGCCAGACTTTGATGTTAGATTGCCGGACAAATCGTCAAGATTGGGTGCTCGAAACGCCTGTGAAAGCCCACCGTAAACACTCCAGCAGGTATTCAGTCGGTAGAGCCCACGCAGCGAACCCACCATCGACTCCCAGTCCTGAGATTCACTGGCCTGCTGCACACCCTTGAGATTATAAAAACGTCCCAGTGACGCCTCGGCGAGGGTGTAGCGCGCACCGCCCGTAATCTCTACCAAGTCCGTTGGTTTCCACAGATACTGAGTATAAGCACCGAACAAATCGTATTCCGAGTCATCGGCGATCGGCAGGCTCTCTTGATACTTGGTTCCCGCGAGATTGTTTCTAGATCCCGAAGAATCAACATCATCCTGATAATAGTCGATTCCATACACCAAGGTTCCAGGCCCCACCTCAGATTCTAGAGAAATGTCCACGCCGAGCGTCTGCACATCAATGTTGGATTTCCGGACGCTATTTTCCGCAGGGTTACGGTTTTGAGACTCAGAATCGGTTGAGTCTTGATACGAAAGTGTCGCACTCCACCGCTGCACTGCCGCTCTCGCTCGGGAATTTTCACCCGCATATCGCAGGTATGTCATGGAACGCTCTTGATCAAAATAGTTAGACGTCCAGAGTCCCGGAGTCGTCACGTGGCCACTGTCATTCCAACCAGGATTGTTGGTCGTCCGGTGCCAGCGCGAAATTGAATCTTGGTTCGTATAGTTGTGAGCGAGCGTGATTGTGGATTCTGGAGAAACTGCCCAATCGAATTTGAAATCCAAATTCTGCTCGGGATACCCCGTCCCCACCATCCGGCCGATGTCGTCATCCGAGATATCTCCATAGTCCTTCGCGGAAAGTCCTAACCAAACTCCGAATTTTCCACCCACGCCGGTTTGTGATTCGATCCGCCCGATGTTGCTGCCTTGTCCCGTCGTGCGATATTCATAAGAACTCCCACCACCGTAAAACACCTGATCTGCCGGCCGATCGCGGAAGTTAGACGACTTGGAAAAAGAATTCACCGTGCCACCCACCGCGTCCGAGCCGTAAAGCACCGATCCCTGGCTCTTGATCAACTCCAAGTGGTCGATCGAGAGCGAATCCACGGTATTCCAGTATTGCACCGGCCCGCCACGAAACGTCGAGTTATTCAGCCTCACGCCATCCACTAGCAAAAGATTTTGCCGTCCGGTGAAGCCCCGGATAATCGGTGAGCCGTGCCCGTGAGTCGTCTTCTGGACCATGACCCCCGGTGTGTAAGCCAAGGCTTCAGGCAAAGTCCGGCGGGTGTTCTCCCAGATAGATTCAGACTCGACTACTGCCGAAGAATACGGTGCTCTACTCGCTTGCTGTTCCAGTCTGGATGCCGTCACCACCAAGGGATCGAGGAAATTTTGCGCAAATGCAGAAGAAGATGCCGCTAAACAATAGAGAGAGATTCGTGATGTCATAGATTGACGTTGAAACGGCTGAGCGGAGGATTTCTTAGAAATATTTTCGTCTAAATCCCGGATCTGAACCGACTTACCTCAGGACCGAGCCTCATCAGTGCGCGGCCAACCAATTCGGCCCGGTGCCGGAGCTCACTTCGATGGGGACACCATGAGGCAGAACCAGCGCGGTCTTCATCACCGTGAGAACTTGTGGTATCAACTCTTCCTGCTCGTCGAGCGCGAGATCAAAGACGAGTTCATCGTGTACCTGGAGCAGCATTTTCGTCTGGCACGAGTTTTCCTTTAGCAACGAAGCAATCCGGATCATTGCGAGTTTGATCATGTCTGCCGCAGTGCCTTGGATGGGCGTGTTGATCGCGGCGCGCTCGGCATTTCCCCGCAGGTTTTGGTTGCCGGAATTCAAATCGGGAAAATAACGACGACGACCACTGATCGTCTCAACATAGCCAACTTCACGGGCCTCGTTGACCGTGCGATCCATAAACTCGCGGATCGCGGGATACTCGCGGAAATAGGCTTCGATGATGTTAGCTGCTTCCGTGCGCGGGATGGCCAGTCTCTGGCTCAGTCCGAAAGCGGAGATCCCATAGATGATCCCAAAGTTCACCATTTTTGCGGTGCGCCGCATGTCGGATGTGACGTTTTCCGGTTCGACGACGAAGACCTTCGCCGCAGTAATCGTGTGAATGTCCACGTCGTTCCGGAAGGCCTCAATCATGATGGCATCCTGTGAAAGTGCGGCCATCACGCGCAGTTCGATCTGCGAGTAGTCGCAGGAGAGCAGGGTAAATCCGTCACGCGGGACGAAGGCCTTACGAATCTTTCTCCCTGCCTCGGAACGCACTGGGATATTCTGCAAGTTAGGGTCCGAAGAGGCTAGGCGGCCAGTTGCGGCGACGAGTTGATGGAAATGAGTGTGAACTCGCCCAGTCTCAGCAACGATGTGGGTGGGCAGTGCATCGAGGTAAGTGGACTTGAGCTTGGTGGCTTCTCGATACGCAAGAATGTCACTGATGATCGGGTGCTTACCTTCGAGCGTTGAGAGTGTTTGCTCGTCGGTCTTGTATTGTCCGGTTTTGGTTTTCTTCGCCTTGTCCGCGAGCCCAAGTTGATCGAAAAGGATTTCTCCTAACTGCTTGGGAGAAGCGATGTTGAATGAGCGGTCCGCGTGGGTGTGAATGGATTTTACCAAGCCATCGATCTGGATTTGTAGCTCGTCGCCGATGATCCCCAAAGCCGCTGGATCAATCGCGATTCCTTCCATTTCCATGGCGACCAACACTGGTAATAAAGGCCCTTCGATGGAATGAAGGATGGCTTCTTGGCCAGACTCGCGGAGTAGAGGGCGGAGCGTTTGAGCGAGCTGATAGGTAACGTCCGCATCCTCGGCAGCATATTCAGCCAGAGCGGCCAAGGGAATTGCGGCGATGTCGAGGTCTTTGGACGCTTTGATTTTTTCGGCAAGCGCGAATAGATCGTCAGATTGCACCTCTGCGGCGGGTGCGGCGATCTCGGCAAGCTTGACCGGAGTGTAGCCTAGCAGAATTTCAGAAAGATAATCCATCGAGTGCCGACGCTCGGGGGCGACTAGAGTATCGGCGAGTAGAGTATCGAAAAATGGCCCGGTGACTTCTATCCCGTGGTGGAGCAGGATCGAGAGGTCGAATTTGAGATTGTGACCAATTTTTTCTGCCGGGGAGCTGAGTGCCGAACGGAGCGAGGGGAGCAATGAATCGGAATAAGGAAGATACCAACCTTCGTGTGCCTTCCATGAGAAGGCGACTCCAAGTAGCTTTGAGGTAAAACGGTCAAGGCCGGTGGTCTCAATGTCGAAGCAGAAGGATCTCTGTTGGGCGAGTTCCGCGAAGAGTTTCTCTTGTTGAACGGGAGTGTCGGCGAGGTGATAGGTATGCTCAACGTCGCGGATGGTTTTGAAGGTTTCGAAGAGGGTGGGCGTGGGGCTTTCATCAGAGGCTTGGCGGTTGGAAACCGCCGCCACATCGGGGAATAGGCGTTTAGTGAGCGTGCGGAATTCGAACTCGTTAAAAAGAGTCTTCAACGCTTCTTCATTGCGAGGAGAGAGGACGAGATCGTCCCACGTCACTGCGACAGGGACATCGAGAATGATGGTGGCGAGTTCTTTGGACAAAAGGGCTTGTTCTGCGTGATTCTCGACATTTTCCTTCTGCTTGCCTTTGAGCTTGGCGGCATTGGCGATGAGATTTTCGATGGAGCCAAACTCGGCGATCAGTTTCTTTGCGGTCTTTTCACCGATTCCCGGAATACCCGGAATGTTATCGGCGGCATCGCCCCACAGCCCGAGAATGTCGATGACTTGCTCCGCACGCTCGATTTCCCAATTTGCTAGCATGAGCGGCAGATTGATCACCTCGTGATCAGACCCCTTGCGACCCGGTTTCCACATGCAGGTGGTTTCCGAGATGAGCTGCGCGAAATCCTTGTCGGGTGTGACCATGCACGACTCGAAGCCATCGAGTTCAGCGCGCTTCACGAGCGTGCCGATGATGTCATCCGCCTCAAAACCATCCAGAACTAACACCGGGATGTGGAATGCACGGCAAAGGTTCTTTACGTGAGGAATCGCAGCGGCGAGTTCTTCTGGCATCTCATCGCGCTGCGCCTTGTAAGCCGGAAACCGGATGTGTCGCGGGGTGGGTGCCGAGGTATCGAAGGCGACCCCGATGTGGGTGGGATTCTCTTTTTCGAGAATAGAAAGCAGCGTGTTGATGAATCCGTAAAGCGCTGAGGTGTTGACGCCCTTGGAGTTACGAATGGGATTCTGGATGAAGGCGAAATGCGCCCGGTATATCAGGGCCATGCCATCGAGCAGGAAAAGACGTTTCATGGCTGGAGCTTGGGCGCGGGCCGACAGGGAGTCCAGAGAATGTCAGGTGGGCGTTGCTCACCGGATGCGGGATAAAAAAACAAGGAGCTGCGGATCCGCTGCCACTGCGTCACTCCCACTCCAGCACCGGGTGACTCCCACCTCGCCACCGGGTAGCTAATGGAGCGCCAAGCCGTCACCAACGACGCCAACTTCTGGACCACCCAAACCATGCAAAACCCCAAGTATTCGTTAGAACTCTTCCTGCGGGTGGTGACGGTGGGTCTGGAAACGATGAAAATCGTGAATGGATTGCCGAAGCTGGAAATCCTTGTAGAATCACCATTATGATCACACGTCTGAGAGTCAATGGGTTCAAAAACCTGCGGGATGTGGACCTGCGTTTCGGCGAGTTCACTTGCATTGCCGGGCCGAATGGTGCCGGCAAATCGAATCTTTTCGACGCGATCCAGTTTCTCAGCGTAACCGCCTCGAAGACGCTTTTGGAAGCTGCCCTTGCAATTCGGGCGGACGGAGCGATGTCGTCAGATCCGACCCATATTTTTTGTTTCGATCATCCCGTTGGTTCCAGGCGGATCGATTTCATCGTGGAGATGATCGTGCCAAAAATCGCCTACGACGAACTGAATCAACAAGCGCGGGCAACATTTACATTCCTCAAGTATGAGCTTTCGCTTATGGAGCGGGCTGCGGGCAACGGCGATTCTGGATTACAGATGATCAAAGAGAACCTGACTTATCATCCATGGACAGATGCTGCTAAGCTGTTGCCATTTAAACATTCAACTGCGTGGCGGCAAAGTCTGAAACAAGAACCCAAGGGCGGCCGCCGGGACTTCTTCATTTCGACAAAAACGGAAGACGGGAAAACGGTAATCCAACGGCACCAAGATGGTGGAAGCAGTGGTAAACCCTATCCGTATCTCGCGTCCAATCTTCCACGCACGGTTCTCTCCATCGCAAATGCAACTGAATCGCCAACTGCGCTTTGCGCGAAGCGAGAAATGGAGTCCTGGCGTTTTCTGGCACTGGAGGCATCGAGTTTGCGGGCACCCGATGATTTCACCGAGCCAAACATCATGGATTCACATGGGCGGCACATGCCAGCTACCCTGCATCGTCTCATGCAGACAGAAGGTCTGGGGCCGATTGTGGGCGAGAGTATCGCCCAACGTCTCACGGAATTGATTGAGAATGTGAAAGGGATTCGAGTCGATCCCGATCCCGTTCGCCGTGCTTACAGCATTCTTGTGGCAGATCACTCCGGTAATGAGATTCCGGCACGTGGCCTTTCCGATGGGACGCTTCGCTTTTTGGCACTTTCCATTTTGGAGCAGGACCCGCTCGTCACAGGAGTCATCTGTCTTGAGGAGCCCGAGAATGGAATCCATCCCAAGCGGCTACCCGCGATGATCGCACTGCTCAAGGAAATCGCTGTGGATACGCAGGAACCCTGCGGTGACGACAATCCGTTACGCCAGATCATCATCAATACTCATTCCCCATCGGTCGTATCCGAAGTTCCAGATGATAGTTTGGTAATCGCTGTGGATCGAGCGGCATACTATCAGGATCGGTTGGTTCATACCCCGAGTTTTCTGGGCTTGCCGAATACGTGGCGAGAGCGCGAATCAGGCGAAGCCGTCGCCCGGGGATTGTTGATTCCCTACCTGAATCCGATCCGGGGCAAACAGCAAGATCAGCGCAATCTGAGCCGAGTCGTGGATCGTGAGGATTTACAAATGCTTCTGCCCCAACTTGAAGACGCCGCAAAATGAAAATCCTCCGATTCACACTGGTCGCCGAGGGCTCGTCCGACAGAGTCTTAATCCCGATTCTTCGCTGGATGCTGTTACGTCACCATCTGAATTTTGAATGGATGGGCCAATTCGCTGATCTTCAAGAGCTGCCAAAACCGCCGCGCACTTTACCGCAAAAAATCGCCACCGCGTCCGAGTTATTCCCTGCGGATGTCATCTTCATCCATCGAGATTCGGATCGTGAACCTCCTGCCAATCGAAGGAAAGAAATCACCGAAGCGATTGGATCATTGGACACGAGTCCCGCGAGACATTGTGTCCCGGTCATACCAGTCCGCATGACCGAGGCTTGGTTGCTGGTTTCCGAGAACGCATTGCGCGGCGCGTCCGGTAATCTGAATGGCCGTATCCCTCTAAAAATTCCCCCACGGCAAGATCTCGAAAGGATTCCTGATCCCAAAAAAGTTCTGCAAACCTTGCTTGTGGAAGCGAGTGGTCTTTCCGGGCGGAGGAGAAAAACCATTAACTTTTCCGCTCAACGTGCACGTATTCCTGATTTCCTAGAGGACTGGGAAACCTTGCTCACGCTACCATCTGCGAAAAGGCTCGACGATGAAATCGCTGCTTTATCAATTTGATTGAGCCTAAGATTTTTGATAGACTCACTAAATTCATCACGACATTTTCACAAAACCAAAAAAGCAGGGATGATGAAACGGAAGTTAGCGACAGTCACAGACAGCTGCTACAGATTCGGGCGAAGCCGGTAGAGCTGGCGGCGGGCACCAAGTCAGTTGCTCGGCTTGATGTCGAGCATCAGTGAAATGTGCATGGCGGTGAGCTCACCCATGGATTTGCAATCTCCGAAGCCAACGGTGTTATGCATTCGGTCGAGCTCACGGGCTAACGTGACGACGTGTTCGTGCGGAGCGATACTCTCGCGCCGCATGATGCCTAACAATGCACGCAAGCGGCTGCTCTCCACCTTGGCACGACGAGCCATCTGTGCGTGTTCCTCAGCCACATATTGATCGATGCTCTTACGGTTGAGGACATTGAACGCAAGTCGCGTGACTTTCCGGTTGGAGTTGAATCGGAAGGCGAGATAAATATTTCCATTCCCTTCGTAGGATTGTTGGTCGAAATCAATCGCCCGCACCCGGTATTGCACCTCTTCGAAGTCCGGCGTGATATCCACCACATAGTTCACGCTACGCATGTCGCCTAGCAACCGAATGAACCCCCGCTCGGTAAATTTGGTGAACTCCTTGGCGATTCGGACCTTGTTCAACCCTGGCTGATTGAGATAGTCGCGAATGAAGACATCACCAGGAACCCCTGCGATGTGCTCTTCGATCAGCGTATTGCCATTCACGAGGTAGTTAATCCGGTTAGGCGAGAGGATATGCTCAAGCTCCAGGCCATAGATGCGCGAGGCATCCGCCTGTTTGACATAGAAATAGTCGGAGTTGTCATTGAACAAGTTGGTAACCCGAATGCGGAAAGGCTTGGAATTTCCAAAGTCTCCGAAGTCGATGCGATCCACTACGAGGTGTTCATGCTGTTCCGCATGGCGCCCAAGTTTTAACTCGGTATAGATACTCGTTAGCCGCGGCCGCAGTTCGGCAAAGACTTCCGGCGAATACATCACCGAAAGCCACAATGTCTCACGTCCCTTTGGATCTTCATAGGGCACCGCTCCGCTGAATCGGCACAAATCATCGTAGACTCTCGGGATCTCACGCTGACGGTCGAAATGATAAAGATACTGCCGCAACGATTGAGAAACCGGATACTTTTGCTTCTGACGCGCGATCACTCGGGAAAAATACCGGATGACTCTGGGTGAGGCCAGCCCAGCTTTCTCGGTTTTGGGAATCGCGCTTGCGGGTCCCCCGCCCGCCCCGTTACAAAAACACGTGGCCGCTAAAAATATCGTCTATTTCGACTTGGAAACGCAGCGCAGCTTCGGCGATGTCGGGGGCTCCATGCACAAGGACAAGATGCAAGTTTCCGTCGGTGTCACTTACAGCACCGCGCGTGGGACCTACGAAATTTATGCGGAAAACGAAATGGAGAAACTTGGCGAGGAACTCGTCCGGGCCGATCTCGTGGTCGGCTGGAACCACATGCAGTTCGACTACCCAGTCCTCCAGCCCTATGTTTTTCACACCCTCGCCGAGCAAACGATCAACCTCGACATGATGCTTGAGTTGGAAAAAATCGTCGGCTTCCGCCTCAAACTGGACTCGGTCGCCTCAGCTTCACTTGGCACGGGTAAAACGGCCGATGGCTTGGATGCGCTTCGGTGGTGGCAAGAACACAAAAAATCCGGGCGATTTGAACCACTCCGGAAAATCGCGGAATACTGCGCCTTCGACGTGAAAGTCACCAAGTGCGTTCATGAATACGCTCTCGAACACGGGCACCTCAAATACGACGACAAAAGTGGTCGTGTCGCCGAGGTCGCCGTGGACTGGAAATAATTAGATTAACCCGATTTGCTCCAAAACCTTGTAAACGGTCCAGATGAAAACAGCAGTCAGCGCAACGATATAAATTTTCGCGGCGGCTTCGATGGAAGAACGTGTCATGGCGCGGGTTTCTTAGGCGCCTTGACGGATTTCGCCAAGATAAATTGTCCTCTTTGTCGGCGAGTGGCGGTTGCTATACCTCGCCAGCAAGCCCAGCACCGCCTTGCTGAAGAAGCTCGGCATTGGTAACGGCCTGTGTCCACACAACGGGGTGGTTTCCAAGGTGCCCGTGACTGAAGAGTCGCCGGGCTACGCGGAAAATTTTCCGTGTTTCGGGGTGAGATCCGTGGTTTTTATCAAACCCGTGATCCCCAAAACTTTCAATGACCGTGTCATCGCCCCGTCTTTACTGGCAGCAGATTTTTCGAGTATCGAGGAGGAAGTAAGCCGAGCAATCCATGCGGGCGCGGACTGGATGCACCTGGACGTGATGGACGGGCACTTCGTCGATAACATTTCCTTTGGCCCGGCAATGGTGCAGACGGTGCATGAGACGAACGACGTTTACCTCGACGTCCACCTGATGATTTCGCGGCCGGATCATTTTTTACCGCGCTTCATTGCGGCTGGCTCGGACATGATCACGGTCCACATTGAGGCGGAGCATGATGTGGCGGAGACTCTGCGCCAGATCCGCGAAGGGGGATGTGAAGCGGGGCTTGCGCTTAATCCAGCGACGCCGCTGAGCGCGGTGGAGCCGTTTCTTGATCAGATCGATCTGCTGCTGTGCATGACGGTGGTTCCCGGATTCGGCGGGCAGGCGTTTCTGCCGGAGGTGCTAGAAAAAATCAAGACGGCGGCGAAAATCCGGAGTGAAAAAGGGCTATCATTCCACATCGAAGTAGACGGCGGCATCGATGCAGTGACCGCCGCAAGTTGTTATACGGCAGGGGCGAATGTCATGGTCGCGGGTTCTTCCACGTTTCGGGCAGTTGATATGGCGGTCGCGATTGCAGAAATCCGTAATGCTTGATTCGTTCGCTTGCCATTTCCGAATGGATCGTTGCATGCACAAGAAACTCTCCGGTCTCCCGCAGTGGTTCGTTGATAGAGTTGCTGAGTATTTCGGCAGCGCACACTGCGGGGGCGGCCACTTTTCATTTTTGCGGATGATGGACCAGCGATCGAAGCTTCGCTGATTCGATTCTGGCGGACTAAGGGACATGATCTGCGCTTCGCAAATGCTTCACCGTGAAGATTCATCGGCGGCTTAAGTCGCTTCGCGCTTGCGGCGAGTGCGATGCTCCATTTGACTCCTGGCATGACACGCCCAGACGGTCGCCAGAACGACCAACTCCGCCCGATTTCCTTGGTCCCGAACGTCGCCCCGTATGCGACTGGCTCGGTGCTCGTTTCCTTTGGGAACACTCGCGTGATTTGCTCGGCCACGATCGAGGAGGATGTGCCTCGGTGGATGCGCGCCCAGCGAGTGGAAGGTGGTTGGCTCACAGCGGAGTATTCGATGCTGCCTTACTCGACGCTTGAGCGCAAACCTCGCGATATCTCCCGCGGTAAACTCGATGGTAGATCTTCGGAAATCCAACGGCTCATCGGGCGTGCACTGCGGGCCTGTGTGGATTTGAAAAAAGTCGGACAGCGCACGATTTGGATCGATTGCGATGTTTTGCAAGCTGACGGCGGTACCCGGACGGCCTCGATTACCGGTGGTTGCGTTGCCATGGCGATCGCGCTCAACAAGCTGATGGCAGAGGGCAAGTTGAAGGCATTCCCCATCAAAAAACTCGTAGCCGCCGTCTCCGCCGGCGTCTATCAGGGCGTGCCGGTTCTCGATTTGAACTACCCGGAGGACAAGGACGCATCGGTCGATTTCAATGTCGTCATGACGGAGACTTCGGAGTTTGTGGAAATCCAAGGCAGCGGCGAAGAAGCCGTTTTTTCATCTGAGGAAATGACCGCCATGCTCGAGCTCTCGCGCAAGGGGATTTCCGAAATCATTTCGCTCCAAAAAGCCGCGATTCTCACCGCCGACCGTGCCGCGCCTGCCGACTTGGCCTCACTCACTGCGGCGTTTGGGATGAGATAAGAGGACCATTTGCATGCAGCGGGCTGAGCAAATAGCCAGCGCCCAATCGATCTTGGATGCGAAGTGACCCCGGGCGACTGACTGGCAACAAGTGCGTGGTTGCGCATGACTGCCGCCGAGGCGTGCAACTCCATTGGTTCGTTTAAATCAAACGCCTAGACGGTGAAGTATCTTCGTGTAACTTTTCGCAATGGTCACCGCTGCTTCGACAACCCCTAGTGAATTGATCTACGAGGCAATCGGCCTAAAAAAACAGTTTGATAATGGAAAGGTCGTCGCCCTGCGCGGTTTGGATCTGGAAATCCGACAGGGAGAGTTTGTCGCGATCGTCGGCCAGAGCGGTTGTGGGAAAAGCACGCTTCTGCAAATGCTAGGCTCGCTGGACAAGCCGACCGAAGGCACGCTGAAATACCGTGGAAATTCGATCCCAGACATGATTGACCATTCAGCGTATCGCGCGCTCGAGATCGGGATTGTATTTCAGTCATTCCACCTTCTCCCAACTTTCACGGTTCTAGAAAACGTCCAAATCCCCATGTTCGAAGGACCCGCGTCACGTTCCGAGCGCAAAGCGCGAGCCACTGAGCTTCTGGAATCCGTAGGTCTCGGGCATCGGCTGAAGCACTATCCCTCCGAGCTATCCGGCGGTGAGCGGCAGCGGGTCGCCATCGCTCGCAGCCTCGTTAACCAACCCTCAGTGATTCTAGCAGACGAGCCGACGGGCAACTTGGACAGCGAGAGCGCAGTGCAAATCATCGACCTACTGCTCGAGCTTCACTGCAAGTTAGGAGTGACGTTGGTGCTCGTCACTCACGATTTAGCCGTCGCGGAGCGCGCTTCACGGACCATCCGCATGAAAGACGGGCGCGTGATCTCGGATCAAGTTTCGGCCTCATTTTAAGATTTATCTGACATGACATTTTTCACTATCGTTCTCCGCAGTCTGACCCGGCGCCCTGTGCGCACTTGCCTAACACTCGTCGGCATTTCCATCGGCATTGCCGCTGTAGTGACTTTAGTCGGCATGGCATGGGGCTATGAAAAAGGCATCGGCAAGCAATTGGACGTCGTCGGCATCGATGTGGTCGTGAGCAACATGAGTGGTGGCTTGATTCCCAAGTTGTTTGACGAGTCGCTACAACAGAAAGTCGCCGAATTGCCACGGGTCGCGGAAACGACGTCCGTTCTGATGCAGATGCTAAGCGTGGAAGATGCGCCGATCATGATGATCTCAGGCCGCGAGTGGGGCGGATTTGCCTGGGAGAAGCTCAAGGTCATTGATGGACGAATGCCCAAAGACGGCTCTGAAAAGGCAGTGGTTCTCGGCAAGCTCGCCGCCGAAGTGCTCAAGAAGAAAGTCGGAGACACCCTCCAAATCGAGGCCGCAGAGATGGCCGTCGTCGGAATCGTCGACGGTCAAGCGATGGTAGAAAACGGCACCATTTTCCTATCACTTGAGATGATGCAAGCGGCTACTGGAAACGAAGGGAAAGTAAATTTCATCGATATTCGGGTGCCGCCAGACGCTCCGAAGTCGGACATCGAACTACTTTGCAAGGACATCAAAGTCATTTTCCCGGAAGGAAAAGCGATGGTGGCAAGTGAAGTCGTCGGTAGTAGCCAGGGATTTCGAGTGGCTCGTGCGATGAGCTGGAGCACCTCATTGTTAGCCATCATCGTTGGCGTGTTAGGGGTGATGAACACCATGCTGATGACGGTTTTTGAACGCACTCACGAGATCGGCATTCTGCTCGCCGTCGGCTGGCGGCGGCGGCGGATTGTTTACATGGTGCTGTGTGAATCTGCTCTGTTAGGATTTCTCGGTGGAGTCGTCGGCGTAGGACTTGGAGTTCTGGGCCTTCTCACTTTGGGGGCCCTGCCAGGCATCCGGGGATTTCTTGAGCCGGATATCAGCCCGAAGCTGATGCTCATTTCCATCGCCATCGCCGTCGTCGTCGGTGTGATCAGTGGATAGTATCCCGCTTGGCGCAGTTCGCGGCTCTCGCCAAGTATTGCTCTTCAAAGCTAACTTAATTCCATGAAACTCATGATTCGCTCCTTCCGCCACGCACTCCTCGGTGCCGCACTCCTTGCTTCCGTCACTCACGCCCAAGAAGCCTCCCCTTCCGCACGGGATCTCGCCGCACGATTGAGTGATGGCCTCCAGGACGGATCCTCTTTGGTGAGATTGAAAATGAATGTCAATCAACCCGCGGCCGGGACCAAGACGGCGCTCCAACTTCAGGTGAAGTCCCAGCGCAACAAGGACTCTACCGACATCCTCTATCAAGTCTTATGGCCGAAGGAGCGCAAGGGCGAGTCGTTTGTCCTGCGCAAGTCTGGCAAGAGCACTCCAACGGGTGCCGTATTCACTCTGCCGGATTCTCTG
>JANPAU010000032.1:0-12526 GCA_031430055.1 Akkermansiaceae bacterium
CAAGTGACTTTTTTGACACCTCATTAGGGTCAGGTTTCGCATTTCAACAAAATCACCCTCCTCACACCCGAACGACACCGAGGCGAACCTGAAAATCACACGGGCGTACTAGCCACGCGAACTACGTTGATGTGGACTCCATGGTGGGAAAATGGGGGCAATGTGCAAATCTTGACAAAATTTTTTAGCCATCTGAAGAAGCTCGTCTATCAGTTCCCAGTCCCAAACAACCACACGAGACTGCCAGTTGATGGAAACGGAATCCGGATAATACTTGTTTGTCTACAAGCAGTAATTGCAGTCCTGTCGGGGTATTGGCAGGTCAAAATCAGGGAAACATAAAAGGGGGAGGATGGAGCCATTTCAACAATTTGCCACCGCTTCTCCCTTGCCCATCCGCCGGAGTGCCGCTAGCGTTCGCGCTCCTGCTGATGAGTTCTAAACCTGTATTTCTCTACGACACAACCCTGCGCGATGGTACTCAGGGCGAAGGATTTCAACTTTCTGGCTTGGATAAACTCCGCATCGCCAAGCGCTTGGACGAATTCGGCATCGACTACATCGAAGGGGGGTGGCCGGGCTCGAATCCTAAGGATATCGAGTTCTTCCGCGAGGCGAAGAACCTGAAGCTCACCCATTCCAAGCTCGCCGCCTTCGGCTCCACTCGCCGGGCGGACGTGCCAGTCGAAGATGACCCACAAGTCCGCCTGTTGCTCGAAGCGGAGACACCGGTGGTGACGATTTTCGGCAAAAGCTGGGAACTCCAAGTCACCGAAGTCCTTCGCACGACGGTGGAGGAAAATCAGGCAATGATCCGTGACACCGTCGCCCACCTCGTCAAGCACGGCCGCGAGGTGATGTATGATGCCGAGCACTTTTTCGACGGCTACAAGGACTCCGCCAAGCACGCTCTTGCCACTCTGCAAGCCGCGGCCGATGGCGGTGCGGCCTGTTTGATTCTCTGTGATACGAATGGCGGCACACTCCCGTCCGAAGTGATCGAAATCTGCGAGGCCGTGCGAAAACACCTGCCCAATACCCCGATTGGCATCCACACTCACAACGATTGCGAGCTCGCAGTCGCCAACGCCATCGCCGCCGTTAGGACCGGTATCACTCAAGTCCAGGGTACGATCAACGGCTACGGCGAGCGCACTGGAAATTGCAATCTCACCTCCGTGATTCCCATCCTCCAGCTCAAAATGGGCATGCGAGTCGTCCCGCATCTGGAACAGCTGCGCGATCTATCTTACTTCGTTGACGACGTTTCGAACAATCCGCACTTCGCCCGCGCTGCATTCATCGGCCGCACCGCCTTCGCCCATAAGGGCGGCATGCATGTGAATGCCGTGCAAAAACTCGCTTGCAGCTACGAACACATCGTTCCCGGCAGCGTCGGAAACTCGCAAAACATCCTCGTTTCCGAACTCAGCGGCCAGTCGAACATCCTCGTTAAAGCCGCCGAACTTGGTATTTTGTTAGAGAAAGACTCCGCCGTCGCCAGCGCCATTCTTCACCGTGTGAAAGAACTCGAAAACGACGGTTACTCCTACGAAGCCGCCGGTGGTTCGTTAGAAATCCTCATCCGCCGCGAGCTTGGGACTTACGTGAAAACCTTCGACATCACCGAGTATCGTACCAGTTTCCGCCAATACCGCGACGGCCACCCACCGGTTTGCGAGGCCACCATCAAACTGAACGTGAATGGCACTCCGGAACTCACCGTCGCCGAAGGCCACGGCGTCATCAACTCGCTCGATCTCGCACTGCGCAAAGCTTTGCTCCCCTTCTACCCAGAAATTTCCAGCGTCTCACTCGTCGACTACAAGGTGCGTATCCTCGACGGCCACGACGCCACCGCCGCCAAGACTCGCGTCCTCATCGTCTCGACTGATGGCGAATCCACTTGGGGCACCGTCGGCGTATCGGACAACATCATCGAGGCCAGTTGGCTCGCGCTCGTGGATGGCATCGACCTCTTCCTGCAGCGTAAAAAATAAGAGAATATAACTCTCTCGTCACTTATTTCGGACGCCCCTTCTGGATTCACCTTCGAAGCCCATTTTGCCACGCCAGGAATTTCCCCATTTGACGAGATCGAGTGGGACCACCGCACGGCGGAAATCACCGATGACAGCGGCAAGGCGATGTTCCGCCAAGAGAACGTCGAGGTGCCCAGTGCCTAGAGCGAACTCGTCACTATCGATGCCATAGCGGAAATATCACTGAAAGGTCTGTCGAAATCGTGGGCTATAAGTCAATATTTTTGCCGAGCGTGTGATTGGTTTAAAATTCCCTCGTGAGAAGGAACTCGCTCGCGATGCCCCCCGGCATCCGTTTGCTACTAACCACAACTTCGTTAAACTTCACGGTAAAATGTGCGGGGCGACGCGTCGCAAGGCCCCCCGGCCTGTGCAAACGACGTTCCCCGCAGTGTGCCCGTTCCGATGACGAAGCTGAAAGCTTGGCGGTGCGAACGAAGTCCCCCGACTTCATTCCTGGCACTTTGCCCAAAATTTCTCTTCGCTTCCCCCATCGTGCGGGCGGCTTGCTTGATATGTGTGTAATTGACGTTGAACCCACTCAACCCGAACCCTTCGCCTTGGCGAATCGTTCCCCCCGGATTTTCATCGCCGGCATTAAGGGTTCCGATTGGGGTGAAGCTCATCATCTCTTCATCAATCGCAGATCCCTCAGCTTGATTTCCAAATTAGTTAAAGTTTAAAAAAAAATTGATTTTTGAGTGATCAGAGCTTTACGGAAAGCGGGACTATCACCCGTCGCTAATAGGTCATTTGCAGGCCGATGTGAAACTGCGAGGCATCATCATCCAACTGCCAGCCTTGATCCAGACGTAGATCCACCTTGTCGGTCATTTGAACTCTGACGCCCACTCCGGCACTTGAGATCCAAGTGGAATCCTCGCCGATATTTTTTAAAGTCGCTTGATCGTGAAAGATTAAAAAACGCATCTGATATTGCTCCTGGATTGTGATCGCAGGCGCGTAGAGTTCGAGGCTCGTCTGCCAACCGTCGTCGGCGAAGTATTCCCGCTCCGTCACGCCGCGCACGGTCTGATAACCGCCTGCGGCAAATTGTTCGACAGGAAGAAGTCGGGTGTTCGTGAGCTGGGCAGTGCCGCGCAGGGCCACTCGCCAGTCGCCGCCGATTCCGCACCATGCCTCGCCCGCAGAGCGGATGATGCCGTAATTCGCGACTGCTTCTGGATCGTAAACTTGGAAATCCTCGTCGTCGTTGCCGGCGATGAGTCCGCCGGGGGAGCCTAAAAAGGTCGTATCCAGCACGACGCTGCCGTCTTCCCAGTCGCGGGCGATGCCATAGTTGATCCTTGCATTGAGCAATTTCACCTCGCCGGGTGAAAAGGGAGCACCGCCGAAGAGCACGAACTGGTCGGACGACTTGAGCTCGCCGCCGACGGTGAGGCGTTGTCGCAATTTTCCAATCGAAGGGAGTGATAATTTCTGAATCGCTGCGAAGGACCAAGAGGTTCCGGTGTTTTCGACGGGGAGACCGCTTGATGACGATTCGGTGCGCACTTTGGCGTAGACCGCGTCGAGTTGGAGCGCTTGGTGGATGCGGTGAAAGGGGATTTCCCAGCTGAGCGCGTTTGCTTGGAGTGAAGAAACCGGCATCCCAAGCACCGTCTGCCAAGCGAGGATGTGCTCATTCGGAGTCATGCCAGCGGCACCGAAAATCATTCGGTTTTCACCGAGCAGATAGGGCCCGCTGTTTTCGTAGCCGAGAGTCGCGCGCCACGGCTTTTTTTCGGAGAGTCCGATGAGTAAATCCGCCGTAGCAGGCTCCGCGCCCGGAGAAACCAGCAACTGCGGTCGGCGGAACACGCTGCGACCATACCAAGACATTTGTGCATCGAGATCTTGGCGGCGCACGAGGTCGCCACTGCGCAGTTTCAGGCCTTTGGTGATGGCCTTCGGATTGCCATACTTCGGGCGGGTGACTCCGACTTTTCCGATTCGCCCGATTTCGACAACCAGTAGAAGTTTCCCTGTTGTCAGATCCTGATCCGGTGCGGCGATATCGACGACGGGGTATCCCTCAACATCGTAGTGAGCCAAAATCGTATCGGCGATGGCGACGAGATCGCCTTCTTTCAGCGGCTGTCCGTTCCAGCGAGCGAGTCTTGATCCAAGCGTTTTTGGAGACGGAAGAAGTAAGTCCGCCGCCACGCGGAAGCCGGGTATCACCTCGGTGGATTTGCCTCCGTGCTGGGTCTCCAAATGGATTTCCTTGAGCTGTGGAGAGAGAATCGCCCCAGTTCCTGCGCCGCTGGTGTCAGCCACTTTTGCTGGCAGAGATTCCACAGGTTTGGCCGCCGGGACACGCGGATCCACCCCCGGCAGGAACTGCGCTTGGGCCACGGAGCTTAGGAAAATGACCAACAACGGACGCATCACGGATCGTTTCATGAGTGCCCGCAAGGGTGGAAGTTTCCTTTTACAAGGGCCACTTGCGACAATTCATCGCGTTTGTTTAACAATCCCTGACAATTAAGCCAAGATAAACAATCGCCGATCCCACGTGATCAGCTGCGGAGGTTTTCCGCAGTTTGGTTGGGAAATTAGCGTTTCGCGATGGTGGTGTTGCCACCACGCATTCCGAAAAACGAAGATCTCTGGAGCAGCGATGACGTATTGGTGTTCTGCGCCACGCGCTGATCGGCGCGTTGAGTGCCGGAAGAATCCCGGCCGGCATCGCTCGATGCACTCATCGGCACGCTGTATTTAATCGTTTGCGGATCTTTGTTTACCTTCGTTCCATCTGGTCGAGTCAGCTCGGGAAGGGTCAATGATGCTTCACTGACGGCCGGGACGGCGTCGCCGTCATCCGGCACCAAAATCAAACCACCTTGGTCTACTTCGCCATCAAAAGCGGCATCGCCGACAATGACACCATTGGATTCGTTGGTGATCAGACCGCCCTCGCCGACTTCCAAGAAGATCTTTCCAGTTCCAGCGTCCAAACGCCCTTTGTTGTTAATTGCCTTACCCGCAGCCACTTCGATTCTACTACCGCGGGTTTCACCTTTGTGCAGGACATATCCCAATCCGCTATTTTCTTTAAGTTTCCGATTACCCGAGGTGCCGACTGAAAGACTGATACCGCCACCGATGAGAACACTTTGTGAAGCTTGAATTCTAGCCGCACTGCCGATGCTCACCTGTTCGCCACCAAGCACAACGTCGCCATCAGTCGCCTCGATTCGACCGTTTACCCTGAGAACATTTTCTCCGCCCGGGCCAGTCAGCTCATAACCATTCCCATCCGAAAAATCGGCAGCGTCTGCATTCAGCGTGGCGAGCGTCACCCCCTTGGCAATGATCGAGCCATTGACTCTCAAGCTAGCATTAGGTGAGAAAAAGGCGACGATTCCGTTCGAAGTCACCGAGCCGTTGATCAAATGAGTCCCCGTTCCGTTAAGAAAATTCACCACAGACTTCCCGCCGACGAAGTTAAAAACAAGCTCGCTGCCGCTTTTGACGTTAAGTTGCTGCCAGTCGAAGACGGTATTGTTCGTGAGCGTAAAAACGGTTCTCGTGCCGGTGGCGGTAGTCTCCGTTGTCCAAGTCGCCGTGCCAGGGGTCGACAAAACCGGCTCCTGAGCGTGGAGATTGCTGGTAAGGGTGATTAAAATAATAGCTCGCAGGGCTGGTGTAAAAGCTTTCATGGTGCTGAAGGGACTCAGACCTTTATAATTCACTGAAATTGAAGTTTAGGTATAACGGGATCGCGTAAGATCCTGAAGAAGAAGCACTCAATTGGAAAGTCACCGGATTCTCGCCCAACGGCATGAGTCGTGCCGTTTTGGCAACTCCGAGCTTGTCCGCATGATTCACCCGATGACGCGTAAATTCGGAACTGCTCTTCGGACGGTATTCCTCAGGGCAATCACCCAAAAAGCATTCAGGCCGAAACTCGGCGATTCCCCCCCGGGATTCGCAAAATTTCGGCCTGATTGAGGTAGGGACCTCTCTAGCGTGTAAGGTGGTCTGAAACGCGGATACCCCCCGGTGTCCGCCTTTCAGGCACAATGAACTCATTCAAACTCAAACAAAATGGTGAAAAACTATTCCGGCTTGTCGATCCCACCCGAACTCCCCCCGGAGTTTGGACTGAGTTGATTTCGACCGAGTTGGTGAAGCTTGTCATCCCTTCTTCAATCGCAGTTGAAATTAACGATTTCCAAATTTTATAAAAAAACTTACATTTAACCCGGACAGAGATTTCATCATCCCGCTGCCACATGCTTGTTCCATCGTATTTTTCCCGACTCCTCGCTGTGGCAGCCGCCTTGGCATGGACTCCAGCGATCGCCCTCGATCTCTCGCGGCTCGACACCGCAGAAGCGGAACTCGAATCCTTAGTCAGCGATTGGAAAGTCGAATGGAAAAAAACCTCAGACCCTGCCAGCGCCAAAGAACTCGCCGTCAGTCTGCAAGCACTGGGCATGGTCGAGCGCCAAGCGGGAAAACCAGAGGAAGCACTCGGGCACCTCACCGCCGCCTGCGACTTACTCACCACTCACTCACCGGAGCTACTCGCGGACTCACGAGAAGCGATGGCCCTAACACTCCAAGACCTCGGTCGGCTTGATGACTCGGAAAAACTCCTTCGCCAAGTGCTCGTTAGCCGCCAAGAGAATTCTATCAATTTTAAACTAGCCGCCACACTTGATCACCTCGCGCTCAATCTACTCTATCAGGGCCGCTATCCAGAAGTCTCCCCTCTGCTCGATCAAGCCGAGGCGGCCACTCCGCCAGACCATGCCGATTTCCGCGCTCGGATCGCAGCCCACCGAGGCCGACTCTATCACACTCTCGGTAGCCACGCCCGCGCGGCTGCTATTTTCCAAGAAGCACTTGCGCTTCCGTTTGAGGATCCTGAACTGCGTCTCTCTCTCAACAGCCAACTCGCCCTCACTCAACTGCGTCTCGGAAAAACAGCGGAAGCCCGCGAAGGCACCGAAGCCGCTGCCGATGAAGCCCGCCGACTCTTCGCGACTAACCGCTTCCGAGCCGTGCCCTATCTGAGCAATCTTGGCGCAGTCGCCCTCGCCCAAGAGGAGCCCGAAATCGCCAGATCCGCCTTCCAAGAAGCGTTGGAAATGATCGAGGTTACTTTCGGCGTCGAGCACCCCGGCTTGATCGCGCCACTCAATAGCTTGGGAGTCGCCGAGCAAATCATGGGAGATTACCCATCAGCCCGCGCCCATCTCGAACGCGCCGCCGCCCTCCAAGCCAAGTTTCTACCCGCCACCCATCTCCGCGTCGCAGAAACGGAACGCAATCTCGCACGGAACTCACTGCTATCAGGCTCACCCGACGCCAAGGACCACATCGTCCGCGCCACCCGGATCGGCCTCGACCTGCTCGACCGATTGATTCGTGAAGGCACTGAGAACGAACGTCTCAATTTCCTCGAACGTTTCGATCTTGTCTCACTGCCCTGTGCCACCGGCGATGCCGAACTCATCGCCGATGTGCTCATCGCCACCAAGGCCCGCCTGCTAGACGCGATGCTCGCCGAATCCAAGCCCTCCGCCCAACCGACTTGGCGCGACATCCAAGCGACTCTATCACCTGACTCAGCCTTCATCGATACCTGCCGTTTCACCACCACCACGACTCCGCCGATCAAACGCTACGGCGCAATCGTGATTCTGCCGACCGGCCCACCGGAGTGGGTTCTCTTGGGCACCGACGAAAGCCTAGAGCACTGGCTCAGTGCGTTCCACGAGCGAATCCGCTGGCGCTCTTCATTACTCTCCGGGAAATCCAACCCTCCTCCCCCCTTGAAAATCCGCAGCATCCTCCGTGCCCTCGAGCGAGAGTTCTGGGAACCGCTGCAACTCCCCCCCGGAACGAAGCACATCGCTTTTTCCCCCGACTCTCGCCTGCATTTTCTGCCTCTCTCAGCACTGCTAAATCGCGAAAACCAGCCACTCAGCAGTCGTTTTCTCCAAGTCACCACCGTCACCAGTGCCCGCGATTTGATCAACCCGGCTCCCAGCATTTCCCTCTCCAAAAACCCATGGGCCGTCCTTACCATCTCCGATTTCCCAGTCGCCATCGAAAATCCCAGCAGCGATCCCCTGCTCTCGCTTCTCAGCGCACTCACGCCCATGCCCGGCACGCGGATCGAGGCAGAAAAACTCCGCTCACTCGCGCCAGCTGGATCACAATTTCTCGCAGGCCTCCAGGCCAACGAGCTCGACCTCAGCAAACTCACCACCTCCCCCTCCGTGCTCCACCTAGGCTGCCACGCCTTTTTTCTCCAGAACGACGCTTCCCCTCTCGGCATACCCATCGACTTCGACGAGCAATCCGACCTGCTCTTCGCCGGCGGACTCGTCCTCTACCGCGGTGCCCAGCGTCAGCTCGACAGCCCACGCCTTGCGAACAATGACGATTTGCTTTTCCCCTCAGAAATCGCCCGTTTACCGCTCCACGAGACCCGACTTGTCACCCTTTCCTCCTGCGAATCCGGTGCCGGCACGCCTGTTTCCGGTGAAGGCCTGCTGGGGCTGCGGCGCTCATTCTCCCTTGCCGGCGCACGGGAAATTCTCGTCGCCCTCTGGCCGGTATCCGACGACTCGACTCCCGAATTGATGGAACGTTTTTACCGGCTCACCCTTCACTCCGAGCGCCCCGCCCAGGCCCTGTGGCAAACCCAAGGCGGATTACTCTCTGCGGCGACTACAGACGATGATTTCGAACTCGCCGTCCTCCGCTACGCGCCCTTCGTCCTCAGCCAAAATTTCGGCCTCGTCACCGGCCCGGCCCTCGCCGCTTCCCAGCCATCACTCTCGGCCAAAAGACCCTGGCTCATCGCCCTCACTGCGATTCCCTTGCTGCTGTTCGTCATCAGTCGGATATTCCTAAAAAAGAAGCCGGTGTAAAATCACCCCTTGCCGACTTTATTTTACGACCAGCGGTAATGTTAATAACCCTAAATTGACCGTGCTTTTTCAACTGCAAAAAACTAACACAACTCAGACCCGATTTCACCCAAAATCCAAAGGTTTGATGATCAGCATCTTCAAAATTTCTTTTGGAGATCAATGATATAACTCGTTTATAATCAATTGTATTATCAAACAAATTTTTCTTAATCTTAGCAAAAATCATAGATACCACCCATTGATCGACAATGCTATTCAGATAAAGCATCAAGCCTTTTCCAGCAGAAATAAAAATACACAACCCATCCCATTTGAACGATTCATGCAGTTTCTTCCAATTTTTGCTGCATCACCGAGAAAAATAGTTACTTTTTGGCCGTGTCAGTTTCCCTAGAAATGAAACTCCGAACTGTAGTGTTCGTGGCGATGCTTTGGTGCATCCAAGCGCTCGCCACTTTACCCCTCGGCGCCCAGCTCACCGGGTGGCCCCATTCTGTTGTCGATGCGACATCCGCTTACCTCTCGAATCGGTCGAATGACGGCGACAAAATCCGCTTAAAACCCGACGGCGTGAATCAAGAACCAGGATGGGCATTGGACCAAATCGGTGAGAAATATAGCACGGATATCACAATACCGATTTATTCCTACCCGGATACCACCATCCCGGTTCGGCTCTATCTTATCGATACAGGCGTCATAGATCCTACGGTAAATGTTGCCACCGCCTACCCCAATCTCAAGTCGTTGGAGATCATCAGTCTGTCAGGTGAACCCTCGGTCCCTCGCGACCACGGAACTCAGATGCTTTCCCTCATTGTTGGGAAGAATACTGGCATTGCGACCGGTACTCCGATCCACGTCGTAAACTACGATATTTACTCCGAAAGCCCTGCCGACGCCGATCCGACCACGGATGTAACCAGTCTTGCCGAAGCAATAAGCGAAGCAGTAGAGCACAGTAAACTTCCCGACACCGATCCTATGAGGTCTGTGATCTGTATCGCAACCTCCTCCAACGCCTTAGGACAAGGAGAGCAAAGATTTGTGATCGACAGAACGATTGATTCCGCCCTCGCAGCCGGTATCCCTGTGATCATTTCCGCTGGAAATTTGGGACAAGATGCCGCGGACTTCACCCCACCTTCGAACGGCACGAAAAACGGCGTCATCTGCGTGGGAGCCTCGGACGGGAACGGAACAAAAATTGACGATTCGAACTACGGAGTTCCTGTAGACATCCTCGCACCTGGCTACGAAGTCAAAACTCACAACGGAGCTGCCCTAGTCCCAATGACAGGCACCAGCCCAGCCACCGCACTCGTGGCCGGTGCCGTACTTGCCAAGCTTTCCGCCAACCCGACCTTCACACCTGCCGGAATTGAAAGTTCCCTGAAAACGGCAGCGCAAGCCATGCCGTCGGGTCCTCGTGTGCTCCGCTCGATAGTGGCTCCCAGCTCCGAATTCGCTCCGCCGGATGTCGTTCCAGACGGACTACTTGCTGGCTCCATTTCCTTAGGCCAAGAAACAACTTCCGTCCAGACTTCCTCGTCAGTCCAGAAATCTTTGTCCGTTCCAGCACCCGCCGCAGCTCCGGCACCGCCCACTTTGGATTCGGATTCAGATGGAATACCTGATATCGTCGAGACCTTCCATGGTTCCCCACACGGTGTCCCGCCAAGTCCAGTGCTCTCGTTAGATGCCAATCACCAAATCCAGTTCAAATTCCCCATTGATCAAGAGCTTTTGGGTAGTGAAATCGTCGAAGGTTCCCTTGTCTTGCGAAATGGTTACTCTTGGAAAATCCGCTGCTCTACAGATTTCTCCAACTGGAGTATTCCCACGGGCAGCTTGTCCAAGAGCACCGACACCCAGGGCCAAGCCTGGCTAACCGCAAGCTTCCCAGCGGGAACCCAGCCTTCGTGCTTCGCTCGAATCGAAGTCATCGCTCCGACTGCTCCATAAGCCGGTTCAACGCGATCCAATCCATCACCTCCCACTTCCGCCGCTCTGCCACTTTGGCTTGAGCGGCTTTTCCTTGAAAATGCAAAATCGGTTTGTAGATTTTTTATAACTTACTGGTCCAGATTGATTTAATGATCGATTTTTTGAGATAACTTAACCGATATTAACCAAGTAGCTTGCAAAAGAACTCGATTTTGGATTGAGTGATGCCGCACACATCGAATGTCGGCATCAATGCAACAAGATCAGCTTCAGCGCTGCTGGAAAGCCTGCTGGCACCGGGCTCGCCGTCCGGTGGAAGGGGTTCTTGTCTCCGAAGAACAGGCCACGCAAATCGCGGAACGCGCGATCCGCAACGTTTCACTGGACTATGATAAATTTCCGACTGAGGCGGAATTTACGGCTCGCGCCCTCGAGGAAACCGCCTCCGCCACGCGAGAACTCGTGGCCAAGCAACGCCGGGAAACGTCAGATCACCAGCTGCACCACGATCCCGATGACCGACGCTATCCACAGAATCTGAATCTTGATCGGCTCCAGCGCCGTGATCCAGCGAAGGGATTCTGCGATTCCGAATGGAATCAACTGCCGCAGATTTTGCGCCCACTCGCGCTAGCAACCCTCACTCGCAAGGGCATCAAAGGCCCGGATGCAGAGGATGTTTTCAGCGACACGCTCGTCGAACTCGTCCGCGAGCGCGAAGGAACTGGCGAGTCTCCGATCCTCGATCCCACCGTTTTTGAAGAACTCATTCCACTTCATGCCCGCATTGTCGGTTTCCGCTCGATTGATTGGTATCGCCGCCGGGGTGCCCTCAAGAACCAGCCAAATACGGGTGATAGTTTAAACGCCCTGACTGACAATCCTGAACACGGGATGCAGTTCGAAGACTCTTCGGCCAATCCAACGAATCACACGTTTGAGCGGATTTACAAAGAGTGCCAAGAAGCGCTTTCCCCCACAGAGTGGGAATTAATTTTCGTCCTCTACGTCACCCAGTCATCCACGATCCAAGATCTCATCGGAGACGATGCGTTTTGCGCCAAATTCGACATCAAAACCAGCGTCTCCGGGTCCACCCGTCGGCGGGTTCTCAGCGAACTAGTAGAAACTGCTTTAGGAAAACTAAAGAAAAACTTAATAAATTGAAAATCTCACCTAAACTTCTGCGATTGGAGCGGTAGAAATGAATATCGATCTGCCACAAGCCCTTGAGTCCACCAGAAATCTTCTGGCAGGAAGCCTGCAACTTCACGCCACCGAGCAGGCACCCAACGCTCCTGGCGACCTCCTCAATGACCTTGGCCGCCGTTTCAGCTCGGCTCAGTCCGTCGCAGCACCGCTTCAATCGCGTTCGCCAACTCGCGGGTACCCTGTTTCGCCTTGTGTACACCGGGGCTGAACTGATCGTCGATACGGCCAAAGTAGCGGACGGTACGAGTCGCATCGAGAACGATCGCCGTCGGCACGCGCTCGACGCTGAGCTTGTCCGCCTCTTACCCATCTTCCTAGAACGCCCGTGGTGACTTCGACCCCTTCCAAATCCCAAGACAACCAAGTGCTCGACGCGCTGACCGGTGGAGCCTTTTCCGCCCCGACCTCGGGCGAACGTGCGGCACG
>JANPAU010000033.1:0-15536 GCA_031430055.1 Akkermansiaceae bacterium
CGCCGCGTAAACATGCGCCCGGCCGACCCGCGCGCGTTTCACTAGGCTCTTGCGCTCGAGGCTTTGCATCACGGAGAGCACCGTGGTGTAGGCCCGGTCTTTACGATCCGGGAGCGTCTCATGTACGGTGGCCACCGTAGATGGACCTTCATGCCATAAAACGGATAGGGCTTGAAGTTCGAGATTAGATGGATGGATGGGCCGCGCCATGTTGAATGTCTCTTCGCTGCCACGAGGGAACTAGTAGTTTGGACTTCCGTCAAGTTGAAATGTATCGATTTTACGGAAAGCTGAAATGTTTTTTCAGTCCGTCAATCGATTACTACGTTAGTCGTAGTCTGTGAGAGTCATCACTCGGCACGATCTATCATCTCGGGTCGAACGACTAACGGATCAACTTTTTTCAGCGCATCCCACAAGCCATCATCAGTGGGATCACCATTGAAGAGAATTTTTCCTTCGTTAGAAACTAGGACGAAGATGGGCAGTGATTGCACGCGGAGCTCACGTGCCAAGGGTTTTTCCTTGTGATCGATGAGCCAGGCTCCGGGTGCTTTTGGGCCGAGTGGCTGAAGCATGGCACGAGCATCCGTGATGATTTGGGGTGTGCTGTCCGGTATGATAGAAACCACGGCGATTCCTTTTTTAGCAAGGTCTTTTGCGGTGATGATGAAGTCCGGTAGAGTGGCTTCGCACTCGCGACTGGCGGGCGACCAGAAGTGAAGGATCATGGCCTTCTTGTCGTGCATGAGACTCTTGAGAGTGATGGTCTCGCTTTCAACGATGGTGGTAAGCTTGGTTTCAAAATCAATTTTCACGGAGCGCATGGAGTCTTCAAGCCTCAAGCGATCGATCTGTGGGGCGAAGGCGGATGCTTGACGAGGGCTTAGCCAGAAGGCTTCGGTGATGTGAGATTTGAATGCGGCCTTGTCGCCTTTTTTCAATGAGGCGATGGCTTGCACATACTCTATCACGGCAAGCCAATCTTCTTTGACGCTGAAAATCGCAGAGTCTTCGATTTTGAAAAGCTCCTGTTGTTTGAGGAACTCGGGAAGCATCGCTGCGATGGCGTCGTCTTCGCGGCGATCAATGTGGTAGAGGAAACGTGCCTCGAGAATCGCTTGCTCTTTGATGCCATTCGCCCTCGCTTCCTTGATCACTGATTCAAGGGCTTGTCCGGAATCTCGCTCAGAAAGCAAATTGTCGAGAGCCGCTTCCCGCGGGCTTTGCTTGAGAGGTTCTGAATTGACGGCCAAGTCTTTGGGTTCTGCGCACGCAGCAGAGATGAGTGCGATCCATGAGAGTGCTGCAAGGGGAAGACGCATGATTTGAAAAGGAGAGCCGCCGGGCGCTCGGGAGTTTGCGACGGCAGGGGAATTCTTTTATTGAACCGGTGGGATGACCATTTTTCTACCAAGCACTACCGTGTCCTTGGTCATGCCATTGGCCTGCTTGATGGCTGCGGAGGGAACTTTGTATTTGTTGCTGAGCCCGGAAAGCGTGTCACCCGCGACGACCGTGTGGATGATGGCTGCGCCATTGGTGGAAGGCGCCGGAGTAGCAGGTGCCGCAAGGTTCGGGTTTGCTAGGGTAGCAGTTGCAGGCACGGTTGCGACAGTGCCACTGGTTTCTTCGTAAGCGGCCGGCGTGTCATAGACTGGATTCACTGGCTCGGAGGTCGCGGCGTTTACTGCGGTGCCGGATGGGTTACTCGTATCGTAAGAGTCATTTTTTTGCGGTGCACAAGAAATGAAGGTAAACGTGGCAAGTGCTGGGGCGAGAATGCGGATCGGTGTCATGGTGCAGAGGTAGTGATTTGGATTCGAGTTGTGAAGGACGGATGTCAGAATGCCATCGTCGACGATTTGAAACGTCTCAAAGCGGTGACTTTATTCAATGGGATTTCGGACGAAGTCTAAAAAATCCATTGGCCGCCTGATCCGTCTGCGTTGATAGATGCTCGAGGGATTCGCCACGGAGATGAGCGATGGATTCTGCGATGATCCGGACATGCGAGGGTTCATTCCTTTTTCCGCGAAAAGGTTCGGGAGCAAGATAAGGGGAATCGGTCTCGATCATGAAGCTTCCTGCCGGAGTCTTGATGACGGTCTCGCGGACTTCATGGGCGGTCTTGAAGGTGGCGACACCGCCGAAGGAAATAAGGCCGCCGGCATCGAGGACACGTTTTGCATTTTCCCATGGACCGATGAAGCAATGAAACACTGCACGGACAGAAGCGGCGTATTCATGGTAAATTGCGAGCGCATCTTGAAACGAAGAGTCGCCCTCGCGGTCCCGAGTGTGGATCACGATGTTGAGCTTCGCGGCGGAAGCGAGTTCGAAGTGCTGGCGGAGCAGGTCGCGTTGTCGCCTGCGGAACTTGTCTTCTTCCCAAGCCTCGGGTGCGGGGTGATAGTAATCCAGTCCGGTCTCGCCGATGGCACAGACGCGCGGGTCATGAACGAAGTCAGCGAGTCGGGTGGTCGCGTCATCTGGCGCGTGATGCACATCGCAGGGATGGATGCCGATGCACGCGTGGACGGCGGGATTTTCCGCGAGGGTGAGATTGGCCTGAAGATCTTCGAGAGATGTGGCGAGTGAGATCATCCGTGTCACGCCCGCAGCATGGGCGCGCTCGATGAGGCTTGGAATCTCATCAGGTGCAAAGCGGTGTGACGCAAGATGGCAGTGGGAATCCGTCAGCATATCAATCAGCGGTGGAGGGCTCTCAGAAACGCGGCGACTTTTTCAAAGTCCTTGATGCCGGGCGTGGTCTCGGCACCTGATGCGATGTCCAGCGCTGCGGGTTGCACGCTCAGCGCTGCGAGTCCGGCATTCTCCGGGATGATGCCTCCTGCTAGAATGACGGGTAGTTCCGGATGCCGCCTGCGGAAATCCGAGGCCACCTCCCAATCGAACACCTCACCCGTCCCTCCATAAATTCCAGGCGCGTGGGCATCGAGCAAGATCGCTGCGGCGCCAAACTCGGTGGCTCGCTCCAAGTCAGCGCGGGTTTTTACGCCGATGGCCTTGATGAAGGGAGTCCCCACGGTGCGAAATTCTGCGGCGTCGTCTGGTAGTTCGTCGCCATGAAGTTGGATGGCATCCAAGTAACCTTGCTCCATCAGTCGCAGCGCGAGTTCGGGCGGTTCGTTGACGAAGACGCCCACGCGGAGAATTTTCCCCTCCAACTCACGCAACCATGTTGCGTGATGCGGCGCGAGGTAGCGTTTTGACTTTGGCCAGAAATTAACACCCAGCGCATCGACCCCCATTTCTGCGAGCAGCTCTGCATCGTTCTGAGTGGTGACGCCACAAATTTTCAGTGAGACGGTGGCTGGGTTCAAAAAGTTTTCGAGCAACGACATGCGTGGATCGTAACTCGGATCCACGAGTTGAAAACTTTGAAATTCATGGAGCCCCTCGACACCCTAAGGAGTCCGCGTCTTCTTCATCCACCACCAAGCGAACTCCGCCGATTGCATTTCTATAGTGTCAGAAGAGTGGTCTGACTTCTGAATGACTTACTGATTCGCGTTGCCAAGAAAGTTCGCGAAGACGGCTTCCCACACTTGCCTCATCTCTGAAGAAACGAAAGTCTCTCTTGTGCTTTCGACCCTCCGCACCCATTTCGGTCATGACGCTTTTCGTGAGGGTCAGGAACCTGTCGTCCGTGCTTTGCTCGATGGACGCCCGGCCCTTGCGGTGTTCCCCACCGGCGGGGGGAAATCGCTTTGTTATCAACTCCCGGCGCTCTTGCTCGATGGCCTCACGCTCGTGGTTTCCCCACTGATCGCCCTGATGCGCGACCAAGTGGATGCGCTCACCGCTAGGGGGATTTCCGCAGCGCGACTGGACTCGACTCTCGATGCCGACCAGATCCGTGAGGTGTATCAGCGTCTCGATGCCGGCACGCTCAAGCTGCTTTACGTCGCCCCGGAGCGCTTCGCGAATGAAGCGTTCCGCCAGCGACTGAAGCACTTGCCGATCCAGCTCATCGCGATCGACGAAGCACATTGCATCTCCGAGTGGGGTCACAATTTTCGCCCGGACTACCTTAAGCTCGCGAAGATTTGCCGGCGCCTGAAAGTCCCACGTGTTCTTTGCCTCACGGCCACTGCCACGCCCAAGGTTGCTCGCGATATCCGCAAGGCATTCCGCATCGCGACTGCGGACCACGTGCAGCTCAGTTTCCACCGCTCGAATCTCGATCTCCGCGTCACACCTTGCACTGCCATTGAGAGAAAAAACTTACTGCTCGAAAAACTAACTACCGTCGATGGTGCCGCCGTCGTTTACGTCACTCGCCAGGAAACGGCCGAGGAAGTCGCCACCTTTCTTGCCAAGAACGGTCTCTCCGTCCGCGCCTATCATGCCGGCTTGCCCGCTGAGTTCCGTGCTGATGCTCAAAGCTCGTTCATGGCGGACGATACCCGCATCATCGTCGCGACGATCGCTTTCGGCATGGGCATCGACAAGTCCAACATCCGGGCGGTCTTCCATTACAATCTCCCGAAGAGCCTCGAAAATCATACTCAGGAAATCGGCCGTGCCGGACGCGATGGCCAGCCTGCCATCTGTGAAATGTTAGCCTGTGGCGATGATCTCACGGTGCTGGAAAATTTCATCTTCTCCGACGCGCCATCACCCCGGGCGTTAGGAAATCTCGTGGATCGCGTGCTCCGCCTTGGTCCGGTGTTCGATGTCTCGCCATACGAACTCTCCACCATCTGCGACATCCGCCCAGGCGTAGTCGCCACCGTGATGACCTATCTGGAAATCGACGGCATCATCGAGGCTACGGGCACTTTCTACGCCACCTATCGCGCCAAGTTGCTCAATACCGAGGCAAAAATCCTCGCCGGTCGCACCCCCGCCGAGCGGAAATGGATCAAACAGATCCTCGATGCCGGCGAGATGAAACGCTGGTGGCTTTATTTCTATCCGACACTTCTAGCGGAAAAATTCACCATGCCACGCGACAAGATCGTCGCCGCGCTCAATGGTCTGCAAAGCGCCGGTGACATCATCCTCAGCGTCTGGGGCGTGCGCCAGGGCTACAAGCTCAAGAAGGACCCCGGTGATCTCAAGCAACTCACCGCTTCACTCGTCGAGAAATTCCAAGCTCGCGAGTTGTCCGACCTTGCTCGGCTCCGCCAAGTTCTCAGGCTATCGGCTTTTCGCGGATGCCTCACAGGATATCTCACCAAGCACTTCGGCGAGATCTTGAAGGAATCCTGCGGCCATTGCGACCGTTGCCGGGGCGTGCCTGCCAAGACCATCAAGCGTCCCAAATTCCGCAGAGTCACCGACGAAGAAATCGCGGCGGTTAGAAAACTGGTTGAGGAGAAACATGCCGCACTCAACACCCCGCGGCAGCTCGCCCGCTTTCTTTGCGGGATGGCCAGTCCCGCGGCGACCCGGGCGCGGCTTACCCGGAATTCTGCGTTCGGTCTCTTAGCGGAATTGCCATTTTCAGAAGTGCTCGCCATCGCAGAAGCGGCGTGATTTCAGGAAATCCGCCGCAGTTCTGGTTTTCGGATTGCCTCGGAGAAGGTTCAAGAGACGATGCCCCCGCATGGCGTATTTGGCAGACCGGGCATTTGAATTGATTTCCTCCGCGCACGAGCGGGGGCGGCTGGCTCATGCGTTTCTCATCAGCGGAGCCCACGGCAGCGGTAAGGAAAACCTCGCCGCACGGATGATCCAGATGGTCAGTGGTGCGGAGAAATCTGGCGGTTTTGATTTGTTTGGCGAGCCAATCGTCGTCGAGACACCACCGCTTGATGAGCTGGAAAGCGGATGGATCCGGATCATCCGACCGCGCATGAAGTCCCGCCGCATCGGGGTGGATGAGATCCGCGATCTGGAGCAAACGCTGCACCTCGCCGCGCCCGGCGGAGCTTGCAAGGTCGGCGTGATCACCGAGGTGGACCGCATGAATGATCAGGCGGCGAATGCCTTTTTAAAAACTCTAGAAGAACCGCCGAAAAACACGCTGCTCTTACTTCTAACGGCGAATCCACAACGCCTGCTGCCAACCATCCTTTCGCGCTGCGTGCGCCTGCCGCTGCTTGGTGGCCGGGCCTTGCTCGCGGATGGCGGGGCGGAGTTAGTCAGCGCTCTTAATACTGCCGCTGCCCGTGGTTTTGGGACGCCTATTGCCGCGCTGCATTTGAAAGCGGCGTTCGCATCATTCCTCGTCGAGTTCCGCGAAGAAGCCGACGCCACGGCCAAGGCTGCGGAGAAAGAAGAAGTGGCCGCTTATCGAGACACCACCGATGGACGGTGGTTGAAGGAGCGGGAAGACTTTCACAAAGCCGCTGCGGAGGCGGAATACCTGGACGCACGCAGTCGGCTCTTCGACGTGCTGATGGCATGGATGGCGGATCTCCTGCGGATGAAGGTGAATGGCGGTGGGTTAGATTTCCCAGAATCCGCGCCCGCATTGCGCAGCATCGCCGAAGCAGAATCTGAAAGCCGTCTCCTCAAGCGCATGGAAGCGCTGGACTCGCTGCGCCGGACCTTGGAAACGAATGCCTTCGAGCCGCTCGCGATCGAAGTCGGGTTTTTGAAGGCGTTCGGCTAAGTCCGGAATTGATCAGTTAGTTCTCGGCGTTTCGCGGTAAGGGAAAATGGAGGAATCTTTGATTTTACGAGCTTCAGCCGTATTTTCACTCACACGAGGGCTTGCTGCTAGAATCGATCAAAGTGGATATTTTTGGAGAACTTCTGTATTTCATCTTGCCCAAGATTCTCGCAATCTTGGTTCAGCGATGAAAATCCTAGCTCCGAATCTTCTCATCCTCGCCTCCGCCGGCTCGGGTAAAACTTTCCAGTTGGCGAACCGGGTGATCGGATTGGTCGCCAGCGGCGTCGCTCCAGAAAAAATCGTCGCCCTCACCTTCACCCGCAAGGCTGCCGGTGAGTTTGCGGACTCGGTGTTGATGAAATTAGCCGCTGCCGCGAGTGAGGACAAGGCCGCCGCTGGACTCCGGCAGGATCTGGAATTGCCGGAGGCTGATTTCGGCGACTCACTCGAGCGCGTCGTCCGGGTTTTACCCCGCTTCACGCTCGGGACCATGGACAGTTTTTTCGCCAAGATCGTCCGCGGATTCCAATACGAACTCGGTCTGACTGGTGGGAAATTCGATTTACTCGAAGGCCCACGCGCCGTCGCGGCCACAGATGAGATCCTCACCCAGATCCTCGGCGAAACACTTGAAGACCAAGCGGGAGAAGATTTCCTGCACGCATTCCGCCGGGCCAGCATCGGCAAGGAGGAACGAAAAGTCATGGAAGGTCTCCGCGGTTTCGTCAAAAGCTGGCAGAGCCGCTACCGCGCCGCGCATGACCTCGACTGGGGACCTGCTGCCCTCGCCGGGGTGCGGCTTGAGGACTGGGAAATCCATAAACACGAGCTCTACGCCAAGATCCACCGCGGTCTCGACGGCATCGTCTTCACCCGCAAGGGGCAGCGAGAAGCCTTGGAAAAGGTGCTCGAAACCATGCTCAATCACACCATCGGCAGTGGCAGCCTCGGCGGAGCAACCAGCCTATTGGAAGGCGTAATGGAAGCCGCAGGTCACCCGGATGGGCCACTCGCGCTCAAGTATTACAAGGAATTTACCCTCGGTGGACCAGCGGGGGATGCACTGAAGCAAATGGTCAACCTCGCCGCCCGTTGCGAAATGGCGGCAGCCCTGCTCCGGACCCGTGCCGTCCGCGATGTGGTCTCGGTCTATGACGGCCAGTGCGAAAAACAACTCCGCCGTCGGGGTATGCTCGGCTTCGACGACGTTAAAATTCTGATGGGCGAGTGGGTCAAAAGCGAGGATGCTAGACTCCGCCGCGAGGCCGTGGACTTCCGACTCGACGCCCGCTACGAACACTGGCTACTCGATGAGTTTCAAGATACCAGTCGGTCGGATTGGATGGGATTATTGCCTCTCATCGATGAAGCAGCCGCCGAAGGTGAGGGCTCCATGTTCATCGTCGGCGACCGCAAACAAGCGATTTATGCATGGCGTGGCGGCGAGGTGGGATTGTTCGACGAGGTGATCAGTCGCTACGGCGGCGGGCTGAACATCGAGTCGATGGCCGAGTCTTGGCGCTCTTGCCCAGAGGTTCTCGCCCTCGTCAATCAAGTCTGTGGCGACACCGCGACGCTGCGTGAATTATTCGGCGATGCTGAATCCGCCTGGAAGTGGCAGCCTCATTTCTCAGCCGATCCACTAACCGAGCCCTCAAAACGGGGAGAAGCCCGAGTGGAAGTGGTCGAGGGAAAATGGGAGGAACGCCTAGAACGACTCCAAGAAATCCTCACCGAACTCGGAGTCGGCGAGCGCGATATGACCTGCGGCGTGCTGGTGCGGAGCAATGCCCTCGTCCGCAAAGTAGCAGACCATCTCCGGGCGGCGGGATTCGACGTGATCGAAGAAGGGCGGCGGGAACCCTCGAAGGACAATCCGGTAGGCATCACGCTGGGGCATCTTTTAAAATGGTTGGCCAATCCGGCGGACGCATTTGCTTGGGAAGTGGTCGAAATGTCACCCTTGGCCGCCGTCCTGCGCGCCCGATTCGGCGAGCATTGGCAACAAATTTGGGAAGGTCTGCTGGGACTCGCCTCACAATCCGGCTTCGCGGGAATGGCCGAGCAAGTCGTCGATCCCTGCTGGGCCGAGTGGTCAGATTTCGGCCGACGGCGGGCGGGCGATGTGATCATGGCCCTCGCAGGACTCGATGCGCAGGGCGGAGCAACGCCGCAGCAAGCCGCCGAATGGATCGAGCGGCTCGAAGTCTCGCAAAGCCCCGGAATCGCCGCTGTGCAGGTGATGACGATTCACAAGGCCAAGGGGCTCGGTTTCGACGTGGTGGTGGTGCCGGATGTTCCTAACGACAGCATCCCTTCTGCCCAGTTCTTCGACGTCGCAGCGACCAGCGAGTGGATCACCCAGACCCCACCGAAGTGGGCGCGGGATCTGATCCCGGAAATGCGCGAAGCAGAAACGGCCTGGGCAGCGTGCCAACGTTACGAATCATTTTGCATGCTTTACGTGGCACTGACCCGCTCGAAACGCGGCCTCTATGTCCTGCTAGAACCGCCATCCAATTCTCAAGAGGCGAACAAGCCCTCACTCGCAAATTGGCTCGCTACCTCCATTTCTTCAGCCGGCCAACCGAGTATCGTCTATCAAGCGGGATCACCCGACTGGGTAGAATCCATTCCCCGCGAGAGTCGCCGGAAAGACACCGTCGCCCTCCCCGCGCTCGCTGCCGGCGTGAGCCGCCGCGAAAGAAGCACGCCGAGCGGGATGAAGAAAAAATCAGACACCGTGGTGTCGCACTCTGCCAGCGGGATGAAGTTCGGCAGTGAGGTACACGCCGCCTTCGAACAAGTGAGCTGGATCGACGAGACGCCCCCCTCCTTGCCACGCGGCGACGCTGGATCCTTGGTCGCCAGCCTCATCGCGACGCCAAGTCTCCTCGCACTTTTCGAGCGAAATGGCCGCCCGGTAGAACTCTTCCGCGAACAGGCCGTGGACGCCGTGCTCGACGGGAAATGGCTCAGCGGAATCATGGACCGCCTTCACCTCCACCGCAATTCTAGCGGAACGGTTTCGAGGGTCGAAATCATTGATTTCAAAACCGATGCCGTGGAGAGTCTCGGCGATCTGGTCGAACGATACTCCGGGCAAATGCACGCCTATCGGGAGGTGATGGCCAAAGCTTATCCTGATGCGCAAATCGACTGCATCCTGCTCTCGACGCGGTTTCGCGATTGGGTGAGCGTCTGAAACCGTTTTTCCTGCGCGTTTTTTGAGATTTTCACCCCCGATCAACGCATGGGATTGCCAAACGGAAGCAGTTCCGCTCAGGTGTATCCGTTATGAATCAATCATTTGAAACCACACACCTCCCTCTCAAAAAATGGATCGATAAAATGATCGCCCTTTGCACCCCAGACTCCGTTGAGTGGTGCGATGGCTCGCAAGCTGAGTGGGATCGGCTCACTTCGCTGTTGGTAGACCAAGGCACCTTCACCCGCCTCAATCCTGCGAAACGCCCCAATTCATTCCTCGCACGCTCCACACCCTCAGACGTTGCTCGCGTGGAAGAGCGGACGTATATCTGCTCGAAACGCCCCGACGAGGCTGGCCCGACTAACCACTGGCACGAACCCACCGCCATGCGCAAGATTCTGGAGGGAAAATTCCAAGGCTCCATGAAAGGACGCACCATGTATATCGTGCCCTTCTGCATGGGTCCGCTCGACTCGCCGCTGGCCAAGATCGGCGTAGAAGTCACCGACAGCGCCTACGTCGCGGTGAGCATGCGAATCATGTGCCACATGGGTGCCCACGTCCTCAAGCGGCTCGAAGATGAATCGTCTGGTGCCGCACCGAAAAAGCGCGATGGACACAGTTATTTCATCCCTTGCCTCCACTCCGTCGGCGCACCTCTCGAAGCCGGGCAAGCCGACACCACATGGCCGTGCAATGATGACAAATACATCGTCCATTTTCCCGAGACCCGCGAGATCATGTCCTATGGCTCTGGCTACGGAGGGAACGCCCTGTTAGGCAAAAAGTGCCTTGCCCTGCGCATCGCCTCCAACATCGCCCACGAACACCAGTGGATGGCGGAGCACATGCTCATCGTCGGAATTCACGCACCGGATGGCACCAAAACTTACCTCACCGCCGCATTTCCTTCCGCCTGCGGAAAGACCAATCTGGCCATGCTCATTCCACCGAAGGCCTATCAAGACGCGGGTTGGAAAACCTCCATCGTCGGCGACGACATCGCCTGGTTATGGCCTCATCCCGACGGTAAGCTTCACGCGATCAATCCGGAAACCGGCTTCTTCGGCGTGGCTCCCGGCACCGCCTACACGACCAATCCGATCGCCATGGACTCGATGAAGGAAAACACCATTTTCACCAACGTCGGCCTCACCGATGACGGCGACATCTGGTGGGAAGGCATGACTCCAGAGAAGCCCGCCCACCTCATCGACTGGACCGGCCAAGACTGGACGCCGGATTGCGGCCGCACCGCCGCTCACGCGAATGCTCGCTTCGCCGCGCCCGCCGTGCAGTGCCCAACCATCGATCCTGAGTGGCAGAATCCAGAAGGTGTCCCCATCGACGGGATTGTCTTCGGTGGTCGTCGCCCGACTACCATGCCGCTCGTCTATCAGGCGTTCAATTGGAGTCATGGAGTCTACGTCGGAGCCACCATGGGTTCGGAAATGACCGCCGCTGCTGCTGGCACGATTGGCAAGGTCCGCCGCGATCCGATGGCCATGCTACCGTTCTGTGGTTACAACATGGGAGCTTACTTCGGACACTGGTTAGAAATGCGCCGTTATATCACACACTTGCCGCGCTTTTTCCACGTAAACTGGTTCCGCAAGGACGAAGACGGCTCCTTCCTGTGGCCTGGCTTCGGTGACAACATGCGGGTGCTTGAGTGGATTTTCAAACGCTGCAACGGCGCTGCCACTGGCCATGAAACCCAGATCGGCTGGACTCCCGCTTTCGAGGATTTCAACATCCAAGGCTTAGAAGGCTTTACGAAAGAAACCTATGACAAATGCATGGCCTTCAACCGCGCCGAGTGGAAAGCCGAGCTCGTCAGCCAAGGCGAACTCTTCATCGACCTCTATGACCACTTGCCGAAGGAACTCATCTTCCAACGCGAGCTACTAGCCGCACGGCTTTCCTGATTCGTAAGAAGGCATCACACCCCTGTGGTGCCTTCTTAGTTACCTCGCAGGATCTCTAACGGCGGGTGATTACAGACACCGCGGCTGAGGGCTAGGCCGCCGATGATGGAAATGCCGGTGACAAGAATGAACGCGATTCCTAACAACCCAAAATCGGGAATTGGCGAACCCTTGAACACGAACACCGCAAGCGCCGCATTTCCCGCCACCGCCAACAGGACGCCGGTGAGTGCGGATAAAAATCCGAGCGTGGCATACTCAACCACCAAGATCGTCCTCACCTGTTTCGCGGATGCGCCCAGTGTCCTCAGCAAGACGCTCTCACGCAGCCTGACATCGCGACCATTCAACAAAGTGCCGACGAGAATCGGCAAGCCAGCAAGCACCGTGAATCCACCTAACAGCGAAACCACCAGCGAGATCTTCGCAAGGATGTCGCGCACCGTTTCGAGAATCTGCGTGAGGTCGATGGCGGTGACGTTGGGGAAATCCGTGACAAGTTCGCGTTGCAGTGCACCGGATGCCGCGGCTGCCGGCGTCTTCGTGGTTACGACATGGAATCCCGGCGCACCCTCCAGCACCCCCAACGGGAAGACCATGAAGAAATTCAGGTTGAACTTGCTCCAATCGACCTTCCGCAGACTGGTGACCCGCGCTTTGATGGACATGCCCTGAACATCGAGCGTCAACTCGTCGCCAATACCGACTTGTAAATCCTTGGCGATTCCCTCTTCCAGCGAAAGAGGCATCGGTCCGTTAGGGGCCACCACGGTCTTGTGCCATTCGCCAGCAATCAGGGTTTCCGTGTCGTTCATAAAATCGCGGTAGGTGGAGCGGAACTCGCGTCTCGCCACCCAGCGCGGCACGCCCTTCGCCTCGCGCACCGGCACACCGCGCACGGTCTCGATGCGCATGGTGACCATCGGCGCGCTTTCGAGCACCGGCAGATTCTGTTTTTCCATCACGCTCTTTACGCCGTCCAGTTGATCGGGCTGGACGTCGATTAGATAGAGGTTCGGACTGTTGGAGGATTGGGTGATGCTGAGCCGCTGGTTGAGGAGATTTCCGGCGAGCAAGATGGTCACCAGGAGGAAGGTGCCGAGCCCTAACGAGAGTAGAAAAAGTAGTGTTTGATTGCGCGGGCGGTGGAGATTGGAAATCCCCTGGCGCAGCAGATACGGCCAACGAGGTCCTACCGCCTTACGGGTGACGAACATCAGCCCGCGGGCGACTCCGGCGAGCACCGCGAAGGCAACTCCGAGTCCACCGACGAGCGCGAGCGCGCGTTTCCAGTTGGGATCATTGGTCAGCGCCAAGACAAGCAACAGTCCGCCGAGTAGCAGATAGACCGGCAGCGCCCTCAACGTGCCACCTTCCAGCACCGCGCCGCCGCGCAGAGTGGCGGCGGGGGAAATCCGGCGGATTTTCAAAAGCGGGATCAGCGCGAAGCCACAACACACGGCGAACCCAGCGGCGGTAGTTTGAGCGACGGCGATCCATTCCGGCGAGGGCGCGACAGTGATCGGCAGGCTGTCGCGGAAATAAGTGAGCACGCCAGTCTGTAAGGCGATGCCGAACCCCGCGCCTAACATGGCTCCGAATAAGCCAAGTGTGCCCGCCTGCGCAAAGTAAATGGCCGCCGCGAGATGTCCCGGACAACCGAGACAGCGCAGGATCGCCACCGTTGGCACGCGGCGGTTGATGTGGGCATGGACCGCCCCGGCCACTCCGATCGCACCGAGGGCGAGCGAGGCCAGCGCGAGCACTCCAAGAAACTGTTGGAACTTCTCCAGCGCGTCGCCCAAGTTTTCGCGGCGATCTTCCGGCGTCTCCAAGCGCCACGAGGTGTCTGGAAAATCGCTGCGGATCTTGTCTTTGAGGGTGCCCGATTTCGGAGAGTTTACGAGTTCCAAATGCACTTGGTGGGAACTCATGCTGCTCTTTCCTAGCAGCCCACTGCGGGAAATATCCGCCAACCGCACGTAGGCTTCCGGCGCGAACCCGCTGAAACGACTTGCCCGTGGCGCAGGTTTCTCGACCACTCCGAGAATCCGTAACTTGAGATTTCCCAATTCCACCTCATCCCCAACCTGCGCCTGGAATTGATCCAGCAACGCGGGTTCCAACAGAATCCCCGCGCCTGCCGGAAGCTTCCTCCATGCTTCCAATGGCTGAGTTTCCACTTTTCCGTAAAATGGATAACCACCCTCGATCCCGCGGATCTGCACCAGCCGCGCCCCACCGCTCGGGAACTTCAACATCGTGGGAAACGCGACCTCGCGGCTGATGTTCCGCGCCATCGCGGCGAGCTTGGCGAAATCCGCGTCGCTGACCGGCTGGCGCGAGGAAATCTGGAGATCGGATCCTAACAACGACTTTGCCTGCGTTTCGATACCCTTCTGCACACTAGCCTTGAGTGAGTGGATCGCCACCAGCGCGGCAATACCGGAAACAATGGCCAGCGAGAAAATCACCAACCGCAGCCGCTGGGTGCGGCTATCCCGCCAAGCCATACGCCAAGTCCACCGGTGGAACAGGGCGGTCACCAAGCTGCGCGGGAGAGAACGGGAATCGGGCGTCATGGAAAATAGCGTCGCTTAGAGAACTCCGCTACCATGGCACGTCGTAGCCATTTCACAAACGGCAGCTTCAAGAATGCCTGAAATCAATTTGTTTTCTCCGTGCTTGCCCTATCCTTATTCGCTATCAGCTTCGTCACATCTCGGTTTCATCATCGCTTGCAAACCCCACATACTCCTCCAATCCGACCTTGCCCGATGAAAAAGCCCCCCGATACCACCTAAGGCACTCGGTCACAAATCAACAACCCATTCAGGAATTCAATGCGAGTGCGGCGACTAGCTCGCTCGCCTTGGCCGGGAGGATTTCCAAGAACCATTTGCCAAGCCCCTTGAGCCGATCCATGCAGTCTTCGTAGGGAATCATCTCTTTCTTTGTCAGGCGGACGCCTTTGGGGTAATCGGAATCCACTAGGTATGTGACAGGATGCACGCCTTTGTAGGTCATGCCTGCTGCCATGCCCAGGGCGTGTTCGACGGTGAGTAGCGGGTCGCCGTTCCAGTAGTTTTCCAAAACTCCGAAGACCCGCTCGACCGGGTTGTATTTGTTGTGATAGGGCGGATAGCACGCCAGCCGCACGGTCACGTGGTGCTCTGCGCTGAACTCGGTGAGTCGCTTGAGCCACTGGGTGCGCCGTCCGCTGTTCTCCGGGCCGTTGTCGGCGTTGATGACGAGGGTATGTGGAGAATGACCGTTTTTTTGAGCGTGGGCCAGATTTCATTGAGTCGGTCGGCCATGAAGTCGGCGGTGGCGCTGCCGGTGGTGAAACAAAGCCAGGTCTCTGCACTGTCCGGGCGGCGAATGCCGAAGGGGGTGAGCTTGGCTGCGGGTTCCAAATCGTGATCCAAGGCGGCTTGTGCCTGGCGGCTTTTTCCTCCGCGACTCAGATTGCCGATGGGCACGGTGGTCTTGGTGTCGATGGAGAGCCGGATGGTGCCGGGGTCGGCGTCGGCGGCTCGATTGATGCGGTGCACGGCGTCAAAGATCGCATCGGTCTCGGGGATTTTGCGCAGCGGCTTGCTTTTGGCGACCCGCCGGGGCTTGTAGCCGAGGGCGCTGAGTTTGCGGCGCAAGGAGCGCTCGGAGGGAGCGGTTTGTGGATCGTAGCCTTTTTCTTCGATGAGCCGGCGACGGGCTTCGCCGGCGGTTAGGCGGCGGTAGAGCTGGGTGGTGCGGAAGGTGGGATCGGTCTGACTGGCTCCCTCGCCCATTTCGCGAAGGTCGG
>JANPAU010000034.1:0-2246 GCA_031430055.1 Akkermansiaceae bacterium
TCAAAATCCAACGCATCTGGCTCAAGGCTCCTATTTCCACTCGTGAACGGAAATTTGAATTCTTAAGACAAAAAACGAAATCGACGTTTGATGACGATCTATGGGTTGGAACGAACGAAATCATCTCTACCGAAGCGGTCACCATGGTGATTCCCGCCGGCCAGACTTATTCTGCCCCGCTCGATTTCCAACCCATCCCAGCCATTGTCGAAGGGTATTCCATGACTTCCACCGCGTCTGACACCCTCCTCTCGATGGAAGTAGAACAGGAAGGCTATACTTCGACGAAAGGAATCAGGTTTTGTCGTTGGCTAGACTCGTTTACGGGAAATGCCCTTGACTCCGATGCCGCCGACAAGGACCGCGACCGCTTCAGAATCCGTATCCCTGCGGTGCTGCCGAACCTGACCAAGATCCGCATCAAGTCGTCCGGATTGCTGACCGCCGTGATCGACGGCCAATGGGTGTCAAAAAGCTCCGACGGCGACTACGACGTGACGATGACCGAGGATCACGGAGCCATGGTGAGCAAATGGATGCTGCTGGTGAGCGATGGTGATGACGATGTGGAATACAACGGCGTAGGCACGGACAATGGCACGAACGATCAGACCCTGCTGGCGAATTTCAACTCTCCCATCGAGGTGACCCTGCCGGAGTATAACAATACCAAGGTAGTGTTTGCCGCACAGAAATCACTCGGAGACTTGGAAATACAGCCATACTACCTTTCCCCCGCAGGCAACGTGCCGCAGAACATGCAGGAGTTCATCACCAACCACCTCGAAAAGATGAAGGAAATCTACCGCCAAATCGGTGTTCGGGTGGGTAACTACGGAATCGTGGGCAAGGCGGTTCCCCAGTCGTGGTTCGATGCGGGCACGAATGAGGTGGCGAACTATTTCACCCCATCTGAATCCAATCTCGCCAGAGCTGCGGTGCGTGGCGTTGCTGTTCCTGGAAAACAAATTAGGATCGGCTTCGTGAACGCTACTTTGATGCAGAATGGCATCAATCCATGGGACCTGCCGTTTCGAGCACGAGGCTTCACTGATTTGGGCACTGACGGCATTATCGTTTCGATCGAACCGAATGATGCGAGAACCATTCTCGGAGTGACCGCACATGAGGTGGGCCACGCGCTCGGGCTGAATCATACCCCTACTCCCTCTTGGAAGCGATGGATCATGAGGGGCAATATTGGCGAGCCAGTAATCTGGAACAACAAACCACTCGAACATTCCAAACGTTTCCAATCGGAAGATTTCGAAATCATCCGCAACAGCCGATTCTTTTATGTTCCCAATTAATCGAAAAGCCGCCTGCGGGGTCTTGTGTGCGCTCATAGTTTGTGCCTCGGGTCAGAATGCCGAACCCAATTCAGGTGACCGTTTGGAAGCCGAAAACACCGCAAGGCTCCGCGAATTTGAAAAAAATAACGACAGGGGCAGTCCCCGCCGCCCTATATCACCCGAACTGAATGCTGTCAGTTCGTCGGTACTGGAGAACCTAGGGGCTGAGGATTTGGCGAGGATGACCTTGGATGATCCGGTGCTCAAAGCAGCCTACGTGTCTGTTTTGATGGGTTCATTCGAACAAATGGAGCCGCCGCAGGAGCTCGCACTGGCGGACATGCGCCGCCGGGGGGAGGCGGTGTCACCCATGCTGCTCAAACTCATTTCCGAGAATCAGGAAAACCGGATCGAGTTCGCAATTCTCGGTAAGGTCGAGGCCCTGGACACGGTAAGTATCGAGCCGTTTCTGGAATACGCCCGCAAGCTACTGCGCGAACGCACGAAGACTATGTCCGGTGAGGCGGGTGGGGTAGCGTGCTACACACTGTCGCGGCATGGCACGAAGGATGACGTAGCGCTACTTGAGTGGGTGATTGAGGAACGCCCGTATGTGGCTAGCGAGTTCACCGACGGGCTAAAAATCTTAAGGGACCGGCTGCATCCGCCCCAACCCGAAACCCGTCCCGAGCGGCGGAAGATCCCATCATCCAATAACAACGGTGATGCCCGCTCGGTGGAGAGCGTAAAGGAGCGTCAGCAGGCCAAAGGTTCCGCGACATCCCGAGCAAAACCATGGTTCGTCGGTGGTATAATCCTCTTGGTGCTTCTAGGCATGTTTCAACTCCTACTTAGAAAAAAGCGCGGGCAATCAGCGTGAGATCGCTATGCCTTAGATCTCCAGAATCGGGTCAGGCCTCGCGTGAATCGAGTCAGGTCTCGCGGATTAACATG
>JANPAU010000035.1:0-2575 GCA_031430055.1 Akkermansiaceae bacterium
CGGCAGCTTCCGCGAACTCCCCGCCAAACACGTCGATACCGGCATGGGCTTCGAGCGCGCCTGCTCGATCATCCAGAACACCAAGGGCTTCACCGACTTCTCAGAAAAACCCACCAACTACGCCACCGACGTCTTCCAGCCGATCTTCCGCAAGTTAGAACAACTCAGCGGAAAAACCTACGTCGACATCTATCCCGAACTCGGTGCCGACCGTTCCCTCTTCACCGAGGAAATGAAAACCGCCATCGCCTTCCGCGTCATCGCCGACCACTTACGAACGCTCAGTTTCTCCATCGCCGACGGCATCATGCCCGGCAACAACGGCCGCAACTACGTCCTCCGCCGCATCCTGCGTCGTGCCGTTCGATATGGTCGCCAGCTTGGATTCTCCGGAGACAAGCCCTTCTTCGGTGCGCTCGTAGAAACCCTCGTCAGCGAAATGGGCGGAGTTTTCCCTGAGTTGAAGAATCGCCAGGATGTAGTGAGGCAGACGCTTGAGCAGGAGGAAGCGAGCTTTAACCAAACCCTTGACCGTGGCCTCAAGCGTTTTGAAGAAGCGATCCAAGGGGAGCACACGCGCCCTCGCGTGTCATCTGAGGCGCCCTCGCCTCAGATGGGCTTGAAACCACCCATAGCGTCCGAACCCACCTACTCCCGCCGCAATCTCCCCCACTTCGAACGCCCGTGGGGAAAGTACATGGTCACCTTTACCACCCGGGACCGCGATATTCTCAGCGAAGCCGAGCGCAGCATCGTCTTGGATTCCATCCTCCACTCGCGCGAGCTCGGTCAAATCCACCTCTACGCCGCGTGCGTCATGCCGGACCACGTCCACCTGCTCATCGAGCCACAGGTAAAATCCCACGATTCCGAGTCCCAGCCGACGTTTTACACCCTCACCGAGATTCTCCAACCGATCAAATCGGTCACATCCCACAAGATTCTCAAAGAACGGAGAAGAGTCCTTCAAAATGACAACATCAAAAATCTTTGGGAAAAGGAATCGTTTGACCGATTGATCCGCAGCGAGTCCGACCTCATTGAAAAATATGATTACATCATCGGTAATCCCGTTGCGGATAAACTGGTGACGCAAGCGAAAGACTACGCGTGGTCCTGGTGCCGGGAGATTGGTGAACATTCGGACCCCGCCGGAGACGAGGGCGTCTCCGGCGACACGCGAGGGCGCGTGTGCTCCCCTTTTTCAGGAGCCATCGCCTTCGAGCTCTACGACACCTTCGGCTTCCCTATCGATCTCACAGAACTTCTCTGTGCCGAGCGAGGACTCACCGTGGACATGCCACGTTTTGAAAAACTCATGGAGCAACAACAGGAACGCTCCCGCGCCGCCCGCAAATCCACCGTCGTCCGCGCGCTTGATATTTCGACCGATGTCGTCACCGACTTCGTCGGCTTCGATTTGAATGAAGTGGAAGCCACCGTGCTTGAAGTCTACGAACAAGAAGACTCATGGCTTGTCATCACCGACAAAACTCCATTTTACGCGGAGATGGGCGGTCAAGCTGCTGATAGTGGTTTCATGAAATTCTATGGCGAAAGCCCTGACATCATCGGTGTGGTGAATATCGGGAAAGCCCGTGGTTTCGTTCTCCGCAAAGACAACTACGCTTTCATGCAGGAATGTGATGATTTCCCGAAAGGCATGCACAGCCTCGTCGGACTGAAAGTCGTTCTGGAAGTCGACACCCAACGCCGCCGCCCGATCGAAGCCCACCACACCGCCACTCACCTTCTCCACTGGGCGCTGCACGAAGTCGTTTCCAAGGACGCTTCCCAACAAGGCTCCTCCGTGGATGAGCACCGCCTGCGTTTTGACTTCAACAGCGCCCCTCTCACTTCCGAGCAACTCGTCCTGATGGAAGAAATGGTCAACGGTGCTATCAAACAAGGCCTAACTGTTTCTTGGACCGAAGTCAAACACGCCGACATCAAAGGCCGCACCGACATCATGCAGTTCTTCGGCGACAAATACGGCGAACTCGTCCGCGTCGTCCAGATCGGTGGCCAAGCCAATCAACTCAACGGCCCCTCTCAAGAACTCTGCGGCGGCACCCACGTCCACAACACCCGAGAGATCGGCCTCTTCAAAATCAAATCCGAAGGCGCCATTGCCTCCGGTGTCCGCCGTATCGAAGCTGTCTGCGGAGAAGCTGCTTGGTCTCACCTCCGCGAAAACATCGAGAAATGGGACCACGAACTCAAAACCGCCAACGCCAAGCTCAAGGCCGCCAACGAAAAACTAACTACCCTCGGCGAGGAGTCCATCACCGTCCACGAGTTCCCACACATCATGAGTGCCATGCTCGTCGAGCGGGCTGATATCTCTCAGATCAACGCCACCTTCGCCCACGCCCAGCGCACCTTAGAAGAAACCCAAGCCGCCGCAGTGGAAGCCGAGAAGCGCATCAAAAAAATCCAGTCCGCCCAAGCCGCATCCCTCGCCGACGAATCACTAGCAGAACTCATCGAGTCGGCAACGAAAGAGGGCCAACCCATCATCGTCTCCTTCGAGTCCGACGCCTCGCTCCTCCAGGAGCTCCAAAACGGCCTCAAG